>NZ_JABSOV010000056.1 GCF_013215345.1 Colwellia sp.
CATCCCTAAGGGGATTCGAACCCCTGTTACCGCCGTGAAAGGGCGGTGTCCTAGGCCTCTAGACGATAGGGACACAATATTTAGCTAATCGCTAAATTAGAACAGCGCTTAATTTTTTATAAGTTCAAGCAACTTAGTTCTCTTTTCAGAGTAATGCTCTCTTTTATCATGCCTTAAAGGTATGAATAAAGTGGCATCCCTAAGGGGATTCGAACCCCTGTTACCGCCGTGAAAGGGCGGTGTCCTAGGCCTCTAGACGATAGGGACACAAATTAGTGTTTACATTATAAATAATATTAACAAACCAATTAAACTATCTATTTCCCGCTAAATATAACTCGAAAGTTAACCTTAACAAAAAACCTAATATGGTGGAGCTATGCGGGATCGAACCGCAGACCTCTTCGCTGCCAGCGAAGCGCTCTCCCAGCTGAGCTATAGCCCCGAAATATTCGAGCAATTCAATAACTGGCCTAATAGTCATTAAATTATGTTCTCAACCAGTGGACCTAACACTTGCTGAAAACGAGGCGCATTATGAGCAGCAGCCGATAAACTGTCAACACTTATTTGTAAAAAAAAGCATTTATTTAGCAAGAATTGCTTTAACTGATCGCATAATGAGCAAGATGCTCAATTATCGTCTTATTTCAACTAACTCTCTGTAATGGCTGTGTAATTAATAGCCACACATAACAGCCTAAATAGGATTAATCATTACTGCTCTTACTAGATACCAGTTAGCTACCCTATTCCACCATCTGATATCTAGTTCTTATATAGAGTAACGTTCGTTTCTTTATCTTTGTGCAATTTAACGGTATGGTTTATATAACTCAGCCATACAATAACTAAAGTAGTAAACCGTATGCAGCTCAAAAAACTTAACATAGTCGCCATTGGCGGCGGACACGGTTTAGGTCGTGTCCTCTCTACCCTTTCATTTATGGGACACCAACTCACTGGAATTGTCACTACAACAGACAACGGCGGTTCAACTGGCCGATTAAGAAAGAGAAGCAGTACTATAGCTTGGGGCGATTTACGTAATTGCTTAACGCAATTAGTCGATGAGAACTCTATTGGTAGTCAATTATTTAATTTTCGTTTTGAAGGCGAAGATGAACTCGGTGGTCATAACCTTGGTAACTTAATCCTATACGGCTTAGGAAAAGTGCAATCAAGCCCAATGGACTCCATTAAGCTTGTGCGTCGTTTATTGCGAGTAAAAACGCAAGTATTGCCCATGTCTGAAACACCCACTGATTTAATGGCTTTCTATCCTGAGGGGCGATGTCGTCTCGGTGAGCTGTCTGTTGATGAAATGCCAATAATGCCAAAGGATTTGATGTTAGCGCCGTTAGTTAAGTCTGTGCAGCCCTGTATTGACGCCATTAATAATGCTGACCTTATTATTTTGGGTCCGGGTAGCTTCTTAACGAGTGTCGTGCCACCGCTGTTAGTGCGCGATATAGCTAAAGCTATTGATAAACGTAAGGGGCATTGTGTTTTCATTGACAATATAGTTGCAGAGAACAGCCCTGCCGCTAAATTAACCTTAGATGAAAAGCTTAACTGGATTGAAGATAATATTGGTTGTTTGCCAATTGACAGTGTTATTTGTCAAGATGAGCATATATATTCAGACCGGGTAAATGTAATTTGCCAAGACCTGAGCCACAATAAAGTGGCGCATCACCATGACAATGAAAAACTCATTCACGCTTTAGAAACCTGTGTAAATCAATTTATTAAGCCTGATAAAATAGAAATAGCGAGTTAACTGCTCGCTATTTTATTCTCTAAAACTGGCTGTTTAGGGGCTTATAAGCGCTCTAAACGGTATCATCTTCACTAATACGACTGGCCACAGCACCTTTTTGATCTTTATATTTTGCATCTTCACGTTTGTTATATGGACGTGCTGCACTTGATGACATGGTCTCAAAGTTTAATGCGGCTATTTTCATTTTTGGACGTAGCGCTAGCGGCAACTTACCACTGTTATAAAACTCTAGCACTATTTGACCAGACCAACCGGGATCGATGCGATGGGCTGTTACATGTACCATTAGCCCTAAACGTGCTAATGATGAGCGGCCATCAAGCCAGCCAACTATATTGTCAGGCAGTGTTACTGATTCATAAGTCACTGCTAAGGCCAATTCGCCTGGGTGTAAAAAGAAAGCATCACCATCAGCAATATAAATTTCATCACTCATTATAGAGTTCATTGCCTTTTGAACTTCGGCTTTTGGCGCACTTAAATCAATATAAGGTGCTGTATGGTCTTGAAAAACTCTAAATTCATTGCCTAAACGAATATCGACACTGACACCAGAGATCATCGAAGTCTCTGGTTTTGGCTCGATAATTATCTTTCCCTCATCAAGGCATTGTTCTATATCTTTATCACTTAATCTCATAATGGCTTTTATTGACCTTATTTGCGGTTAAAGTTGCACTTAAGCTTTTGTTGCTACTGTTGCTCTTAACGGGCTGGAATTATCACACTGTAAAAATAACTGCGCCGAAATATTACGGGCTATTTTACGGTAATGACTGGCTATTTCACCAGCGCTATTTTCAAAAACGTCTGATTCGCCCAAATCAGCGTCCTGTCGAATGGTAATATCTAAAGGTAATTGCCCTAATAACTTACTTTGTTGATCCTCTGCCATGTGTTCACCACCGGCTTCACCAAATATATGACTTTTATGACCACAGTTTTCACAGATGTGATAACTCATGTTTTCAACAATACCTAATACGGGTACCTTAACCTTATCGAACATGGCGATACCTTTAACAGCATCAATTAAGGCGATATCTTGTGGTGTCGTTACTATTACAGCAGCGGCCACTGGCACCTTTTGCGCCAAGGTCAGTTGAATATCCCCGGTACCCGGTGGCATATCTATTAATAAGTAATCGAGCTCTGGCCAATCTGTTTCATTTAACAGCTGATTAAAAGCAGTGCTTGCCATTGGTCCACGCCAAACGGTGGCATCGGCTTCGTCGACTAAAAAACCAATCGACATAGCACTTATGCCATTGGCATTAAGCGGCGTCATCAGCTTGCCATCACTCGAGCTAGGCTTTTCATTTTTAAGACCAAGCATGGTCGGTATTGACGGGCCATATATATCAGCATCTAAAATGCCTACTTTAGCGCCCTCAGCCATTAAGGCATAAGCAAGGTTAACCGTAGTAGTTGATTTACCTACCCCGCCCTTACCTGATGCAATGGCGATAATATTAGCAACCCTTCCTTGAGGTACAGAGCCTTGCGCACTAGTTCCTTGTACTTTACCAAGCGCAAACTGACGCACAGGCTTAATATCAAGCTGGATTCTAAAAATAACGGTTTTAGTTAAATGTTCACTTAGCGTTGCGGCAATTAAATCTAATTCACCTTGGCAAACAAATGGCATGGTTAAATTGATAGTAATAGCTTGCTGCACTTCAATAGCTATCTGATGACAAACAGCGAGGATACCTTGGGGAAAATTATCAGAAACATAATGGCTTAAGGTTTCTCTAATAAGCGGTTCAATATCACTGTCATTAACGGTTTCATCACCGGTTTTTGTCACTGTTTTACTGGTTTTTTTTGAGAATAATTTACTCAACGTTTTACTAAACATGAGAACTTAGCAGCCTTTATATGAGAAATAGCGAAATTAGTTGCATTCAACTAATGAAAATCATCGCTAAATTCTGTACTATTGCCGACATTATTACCATCAAAAACAACTATTTTTCATGTCTGACACTACTTTATCTGAAGCTACAGCAAACACTGCTGCTAATTCTTTACAAGAAAAACGTAAAATCCTTGTTACTTGCGCCCTGCCATATGCCAATGGTTCTATCCATTTAGGGCATATGCTAGAGCACATTCAAACCGATATTTGGGTACGTTTTCAACGAATGCGTGGACATGAAACCTATTTTGTCTGTGCTGATGATGCTCACGGCACACCAATTATGCTAAAAGCGCAAGAGCTAGGCATAACACCGGAAGAAATGATCAAGGGTGTGCGTGAAGAGCGCATTAAAGACTTTAGTGATTTTCACATCAGTTTTGATAATTACCATACGACACACAGTGATGAAAACAAAGCATTCTCAGAAGAGATATACAACCGTTTACATGCGAAAGGCCATATTAAAACCCGTGTTATTTCTCAGTTATATGATCCTGAAAAAGGCATGTTCTTAGCTGACCGTTTTATTAAAGGCACTTGCCCAAAATGTAAAAGTGAAGATGAAAACGGTGATAGCTGTGACAACTGTGGTGCTACTTATTCTCCAACAGAAGTATTAAACCCACGTTCAGCTATTTCAGGCGCTACCCCGATATTAAAAGATTCAGAGCATTACTTCTTCGATCTACCTGCTTTTGAAACCATGTTAGCAGACTGGATCCGCAGTGGTACCCTACAAGAAGAAGTGGCTAATAAACTAAATGAATGGTTCGAGCAAGGTTTAAAACAGTGGGATATCAGCCGAGACGCGCCTTATTTTGGCTTTGAAATACCCAATGCGCCAGGCAAATTTTTCTACGTCTGGTTAGATGCACCTTGTGGTTACATGGGCAGCTTTAAAAACTTATGTGATAAAGAAAACATCGACTTTGACAGCTATTGGAATAAAGACTCAGATGCCGAGCTTTATCACTTTATCGGTAAAGACATTATTAATTTCCACAGCCTATTTTGGCCAGCCATGTTAGAAGGCGCGGATTTCCGCAAACCTACGGCTGTTTTCGCTCATGGTTTTGTTACCGTGAACGGCGAAAAAATGTCTAAATCAAAAGGTACCTTTATAAAAGCCAATACCTATTTAGCGCATTTAAACCCGGAATATTTACGTTATTACTACGCAACTAAACTGACACACAAAATTGATGATTTAGATTTAAATCTTGAAGATTTTGTCCAACGTGTAAACTCTGATTTAGTGGGTAAAGTGGTTAATATCGCCTCACGCTGCGCTAGCTTTATTTATAAACGCTTTGACGGCATGTTATCAACTAACATTGATAATCAAGAATTAGCGGATGAAGTAATGGCTGCCGGTGATAGCATTGCTGCCCATTATGAAGCGCGTGATTTTGGTCGTGGTATGCGAGAAATCATGGCACTTGCTGATAAAGTAAACGAATATATTGCGATAAAAGAACCTTGGCAGTTAGTTAAAGACGAAACTAAGCAGCAAGAAGTGCAAGATATTTGCTCCCTTGGTATTAACATGTTCCGCACACTAATGATTTACCTAAAGCCGGTACTGCCTGTACTTGCCGATAGCACGGCTGCATTCTTAAATGATGAGCTAACGTGGGAAGGTCATAAAACTTTATTAACAGATCATAAAATCAACAAGTTTAAAGCGTTATTACAACGTGTTGATATGGATAAAGTTAATGCGATGACTGAAGCGTCAAAAGATAGCTTAGCCGGCGCTGCTGAAGATGAAAAGAAAAAATCTAAGCAAAGCAAGAAAACCAAGCCAGCTAAAGTCGTTGATAACAGTGCCGCGTTAGCTGATCCGTTAGCAGCTGACCCACTCTCTGAAGAAATTAGCTTCGAAGATTTTGCTAAAATTGATTTACGTATCGCTAAAATTGTTAATGCTGAGCATGTTGAAAAAGCAGACAAGTTACTTAAATTAACTTTAGCTTTAGACGAAGAAGGCAAAGAGACACGCCAAGTATTTGCCGGTATTAAATCAGCTTATCAGCCAGAAGACTTAATTGGCAAACATACGGTAATGGTAGCAAACTTAGCACCACGTAAAATGCGCTTTGGTATGTCTGAAGGCATGGTACTTGCTGCCGGCCCTGGCGGTAAAGATTTATGGATATTAAATCCAGACGATGGCGCAATAGCAGGTATGCGCGTTAAATAGCGCAAAGCGTTATTTAATTTATCAGGCTTTATCCATTAAAAAGGTATCAATAGTATTGATACCTTTTTCGTTTTTATTTGCCATGGGTACTTTCTAAAGCACTTATTGCCAACATAAATTAACATTAAGCTGCAACTGTCCCTGAACAAATAGTGTACTCTCTTTCATTTAACAGCCACTTAATTAAAGGTAATAAGCACATTGATAACTAGATTGAAGCATTTAATTAGTCAAATACCTTTATCGGTCAGCATCATTTTCGCCATGATAGTAGGCTTAACATTAGGCACACTATCAGGCAGGGTCTATGGGGGTGTTGATGAACTGGCCAATGCCTTTGTTATGCTAATGCAGATGACAGCTTTGCCCTATATTGTCTTATCACTTATTGTCGGTATTGGTGGCTTAAACCCAGCGAAAGTCACTAAAACTTTAAAACTTAGTTTATTCATTTTAATGAGCTTATTAGCGGTAGTACTCGCTTTTATCTTACTCGCCCCTATCGCCTTTCCAGACTGGCAGAGTGCCGATTTTTATAGCATTAATACCATAAGCACTACAGCAGAGCTTGATATAATTTCATTATTTATCCCGGCCAATCCTTTTTATGCTTTAGCAAATGGTTTAATACCCAGCGTGGTATTGTTTAGTATTTTCATTGGTATTGGTTTAATACAGGTGAAAGAGAAAAAGCGTACCTTAGCGGTATTAAATGGCTTAAACAGTGCTGTAGTTAATGTTAGTAATATGGTCATGCGATTTGCGCCAATAGGGATATTTTGTATAGCCCAGCGAGCCGCCGCCACAGTAGACAGCGCTCAGTTAGACGGTTTACAAGTATATATAGTAACGGCAGCAGTTCTGGTTTTTTTACTCAGCTTTATTGTCCTGCCAGCCATTGTTGCTACCATTACTCCCTTTAGCTATCGACAAGTACTAGCCAGCTCACGACAAGCGATGATCACCGCATTTGCCACCGGGAGCTTCTTTGTGGTTATCCCTATTATTGTTGAAAAAGCGAAGCAACTGATAGAACAAATGCCAAGCTCAGCTAATGGCAATAGTCATAAACTAGCTAAACAAGATGCCAGTAATATGCCGAGCATCATGGTACCTATCTGCTTTAGCTTACCTGTCGGTGGTAAGCTGTTGGCATTATTGTTTACCCTATTTGCCGCTTGGTTTTCTGGCTCGCAAGTCAATAGTAGTGATTACCTGCAGTTATTAGTGGCCGGTATCCCGCAACTATTTGGTAGCACCACCATTGCTATCCCTAGTTTATTAGCGATTTTTAATGTCCCGAGTTCATTGTTCGATTTATTCTTAGTCGCTGAAAACATCATTGTTGGCCGCCTTAATTCCCTGCTGAGTGTTGCTTTTTCTATTTGTTTAGTCTTGCTTATTGCCGCCAGTATGTTGAGAAGTTTCACCTTTAAGTGGCGTTCATTTAGTGGTTACTTATTACTGCTGCCGCTTATCTCTATCATGGCGTTTCTTGCCTTACGTTTTACCTTTGATGCTATTAGTTACCAATACCAAGGTTATGACAAGTTTATCGAAAGAGACTTTGTTATGCTCGATGTTAAAGCTAAGGTATTAGCTGAGCCTAAATTATCTGATCGAAGTATCTTTGAAAAAAGAAACGTATTAGACCGAGTAAAACAACGTGGCTTTCTTCGTGTCGGTTATTTTCGCGATGACTTACCATACACTTTCCATAACCACGAAGGAAAACTGGTCGGCTTTGATATCGAGATCATTAACTTATTAGCCGATGATTTAGGCGTATCAGTCGAATTTGTCCGTATTTTTCATAACCAAGCCAAAGAGCTGCTTTCTTCCGGCTATTTAGACATGACTACCGGTATGCCAGTCACACCAAAGAATATGAGGGAATATACCCTTACAGTGCCCTACTCGAGTCAGTCGATGGCATTTCTGGTAAAAGATGAGCGCCGCAAAGAGTTTAGCGATTGGCAAAGTATTTTCTCCCGCGATGATTTGACCATCGGTATTCCTGAAATTTTTTACAGTGAGAATATTGTCCGTCGTTACTTTGAAAAAGCAACGGTATGGGAAATATCCACGCCACGATTATTTTTTAGAGAAGAGTACCAGAATATTGATGCGATGTTATTTGGCGCGGCAACGGCATCCGCTTGGACACTAATAAACCCAGAATACACAGTTATCGTACCCAAGCCCGCTAGGCCTGAAATATCAATGGCTTTTGCCATTAATACCAATGACAATACCTTTGAGATCTTCATGCGTAATTGGATTATGATGATGCAAAAGAATCATACCATTGCGGACTTATTTCATTACTGGATAGCGGGTAAAGAGCCAAAAAGCCTATTAAAATTTTCCCAAGTGGCTAACGACAAGGAAAAAAAGCATGACTAAGCAATTAACGACACAAGTACTAGCGCTTTTAATGGTAATACCAATGCTAGCGAGTTGTACTGGTAACTACGCTTTTGAAAGTAACGTTAAGCCTGACAATGCCACAGAGTATTTCAGTGCCAGTAAGGTTAAAATTTTTAATGACGAAAGCGAATTTATGTCAAGTTTTAAGTATGTTGGCTTAGTTGAAGGCGATGATTGCCAAAAAGAACAACACCTTGCGCCACCAGATGTTGTTAATGCGCGTACACAAGCAAGACAAGCGGCTTACAAACAACTAGCCAATGCGGTTATATTTACCAGTTGTGTTGATATTGAAACCAAGCACTGTGTCGCACAAGTAGTTTGTTATGGTAAAGCCTATCAGTTAGGGGCTCCTCATGAGCCAATAGAGCAATAAAATGTCAAAAACGTGTGATATCACTCACCCGGTGCAAAGTTTTAAATTTGATGCCATAGCTTTGGTAGAATCACCTTATCAAGAGAAATTTGCCATACCGCGTCAACCAAACTTAGTCAGTGCCGCCAAAGGTAGGGTTGTGCTCATTGGTGATGCCAATAATAGTGAGCTAGTACGTGATATTGAGCAGTTTAGTCACTTATGGCTGCTGTTTATTTTTCATGGTACACAAGCACAAGGCTGGAAGCCATTGGTTCGGCCACCGCGCCTTGGCGGCAATGTAAAAACAGGAGTATTAGCGACCCGGTCTACCTTTCGGCCAAATCCTATTGGCATGTCCGTAGTCAAACTTGATAAAGTCACCACGATAAAAAAACAAACTATATTACATATTTCAGGATTAGACTTACTTAACGGCACCCCCATTGTTGATATCAAACCTTATGTGCCCTATTCCGATGCCATTGTTGATGCAGATGCGGGCTTTGCCCAACAGCAACCTGAAGCAGGTTTATCCGTAGTATTTAGTAACAAAGCACAAGCGGATTTAAAGCAATATAACCAGCATGATAGCGAGTTAGCCTTGTTAATTGAGCAAGTTTTACGGCAAGATCCACGCCCTGCCTATAAACAAGGCAAAGCAGATGATAAGGTTTATGGCATGAGCTTATATGATTTGAATATTCAGTGGCAATTAACCGCCTTGGACAGTGTATTAGTGCTCAATATTACTAAATCCAGCAACTAACCCACTAACGTAAAGACATAACTTAAACACAGAAGTGAAAGACAAAAGTTAAAGACATCATTTATAGCGTTAATTTAAATATTTACCTTAAAGAGAAGATTATGAGCCAGTATGCCATTAAGAAAATCAAGAGTTCTGCCCCTGATTGGCAAGTAATAGATGCCATAGCTATTAACAACTTCCCTTGGTATCAAGCAGGTGCTAAACAAGACACACAAGTAAAACTTAGTGCAACTAGCGATACTTTATTTATACAAATCATTGCCCAAGACAACTACAGTTATGCCAAGCAAACTGAGCTTAATCACATGTTAATTTGTCAAGATTCTTGTGTTGAGTTTTTCTTCAGCCCTTCCGGCGTATTAGGCAGCAGTTATGTCAATTTAGAAGTGAATTGCTGTGGCACTTTGCACTTAGCTTATGGCGCCGGCCGCGATAAACGTCAATTTATCAGCCGGGAAGCGGCAAGTTTAATCCAGTGTGAAAGCAGTCTTAACCTTGACATGGACAGTCAAGTAAAGTTCGAAAGTGAAAATGATAAAGAGTGGACCGTTGAAATAGCCCTACCTTTCGCAGCGATCGAGCAACTAACAGGCGAAGATGTCAATAAAGGTAAATGGTTTGCCAACTTCTACCGTTGTGGCGGTAGAACTGAGCCACAATACGCGGTATGGCACAACATAGCGGTGCCTGAGCCTGATTATCATAGACCTGAGCACTTTGGTACATTAGTATTTATTTAAGCTTTTTATCGCTGTTATCTCAATTTTCTACAAGTATATGCGAATGAGAGCTGCGATAACGAATGACATTGCAGCTAATTAGTTCGCTAGGTAACTGCTAGAATTCACCGATAAATCATTAACGTTTGCTGATAAAAACATACCAAGGCTAATTTCCAATTAAATATAAGGTACCGTTGGCTTTAATTATTTCTAACCACTCTGCAGACATTGCAAATGCATTTTCAATTTTTTCTGACGTTAACTGCGAGTGCGGCTTTTGTTGATAGCGCGAATACCTGTCATAGGTTTTGTTGCTCTGAGTAAGTTCAAGAATTAAATGATTAAAGGCAAAGGATTTAGCATAACCATTTCCGCCAAGCTTTTGTGACCGGTTCATACCAGAAAGCCGGGCTAATGCGCTAATACTGCCGTGTTGGGCTGCTCGTTCCAAAAACCCAACCTTCTGCTCAATAAAGTTGTCGCGTATTATTATATATTCGTCTCGTTCAAGGTCTTGGTAACCCTGAGACTGCATGAAGAACTCGGCAGTGGTTCTCCCAATAACTTCCTGTGCGGCTACGTAGCCATTGTTTGCAGCGGCGGCTGAGTAGCTATAAAACTGCGTACGTTGTTTTTGATCAATGCCAGCACAGTACTGGTGTTTTTCTGTAATCTTAGCCACAGCTACTTCGCTATCGCTAAATTCGTAGACTTGCTCAAGCTGCTGCTCAAGTGCAATGTCATCAATAGGACTGCTATAACAATATCTAAGGTTCATCGAGAGAATATAACTTGCTTCATTATCTCCGTTTTCCGCAGCGCTAATAAGCTTTTCGAGCTGAACGATTAAATTTCCAGCAAATTTCCAGCGAGGTCTGTGCATAACGACCAATTGACCCTTTTGCGAGTCAGTGCCTTCTAAATTGGCCTTAGTGTTTGAAGTCGCTATAGCAGTGCTAGTGATTTCTTCAACGTTGACTGGTGTTTTAAGGGTTTGATTAGTTGCAGAGATAACTTCAATATTCGGCGAAGCTACTATTGATGCGCCATCAGTCAAGTTTAAGAGAAATGTGGTTAAGCAAGTAATAAAAATTATTGATAGAATCGAAAATTTAATTCTGCGTGCAGTCATGAAGGTCTAGTGTCCTTACATCAGTTCCGTAATTAAGTCTAAGTGTCTAACTAAACTTTGTGTTTTGTGATTTGTGATTTGTGATGAGAAATCTTAAAATAAAGTATGAGTACATACAAGAACACACGCTGGCACTTTTTCGGTTCTTAACACCACCTAGTCTCATCACTGCTTGTCGTAATAGCTACCGTTAGCTAATAAAGCTCATTGGTGTTTATGGGTCATTACGTGTGAAACGCCCTGTTAATGGGCAAAATATAGTGGGCTAAAACAAGTAACGATAAAGGAATAGCCAATTGTTATTTGTTCTTATTAATTTTCTTGTTATGAAGCTTTTTTTCAAAGAGTTTTTTTAAACAGGTAATCACAGCAACACAACTGGTAACGACAATGAACTGGCCAAACAATAACATGAATAACTTTGCCCAAAAATTAACTTCCTCGGTAAATATTGGGTGCCAAAAGTAAGTAAGTGTTAAGTTTCCAGGAAATAGAAATATTTGATATCCTGGTAATGAGCCACCAAAAAACGCCCATAAATTCCAGCTTAAAGTAAATGCAATTAACCCTATAATCATGGCAATCAAACCAGAGTAAATAGCAACATTGACAGATTTAGAGAGATTCATATAGTTTGATAATACCTCATTGAGAGGCTAAAAATAGTTTTTTGAAATTAAACGACGAAGGAGTATGACTTCACTAGTTTTCTCCCTCAGGGCGTGTTGTTATAAAGCCGATTTGCACAAACCGTATGCATAAGAATCTATGTATTGATTATTAATTAATATATGTTCCTTAAAACAGCCTTCTCGAATAAAGCCTAGCTTTTCTAATACGCAATATGACGCTGCATTGTGCACAGAACAAAATGCTACTAATTTATTTAGCTGCAACTCATTGAATGCATAATATTTAAGTAGTTTCAATGCACTACTAGTTATACCTCGTCTTTGAACGCCACTCTTCAAAATAAAACCAACTTCTGCGGTTTTAGTCTCATGGTTTAGTATTTCAAGTGCAATCCAGCCACTTTTTTCACCACATGCTATGTCAGTGATGGGCAATGTGCACCATCCGTCACTTTTTATATTCCATGGTCGCGACCTAATTTCAAATGCTTTTTTTGCTTCCTCATAAGTAAGTATTTTAGATACATGCTTCATGATTTTTGAGCAAGTTAATATTTCTAAAAAAAATTCAAAATCCGATTCGCCAAGTGGCGATAGCTTTATTCTTTCATCCGAGAGTTGCACGATAATCCCTTAGGCTTTATAACGGAAAAGTAGTTGTTGGCTAGAATATTGAGGAACGAAGCGCAGCCAACTGTTACGTATCCATTTTTATTACATTGTTATATTTCACAGTACTCGGACTGAATTAATCCGAAGCATTTTAGATCGTGAAACTCATTTTTCCAGTAACCACTTTGCCGCCTTATGCCTTCTTCTTTGAACCCTACTTTTAGAAGAAGTGCTTCAGATGCAGCGTTTTTAGGAACAGTATCACCTTGAATGCGATTAAGTTTACCGCAAGATAAATCACCTATAAATGCAGCTTTAACTATTCGATGAACAGCTTCAGTAGTAAAGCCCATCCCCCAATACTTAGGTAATAAATCATATCCAAGAACAGCATTTTTCATTTTAGGACTCCAAGTATTGAAGCCACAAGTACCGATGAATTGATTTGTTTCTTTTAAGCGAATAGCCCAACGAATTCCAGAGTTTTCTTTAAAACGAGAGTTAAAGAATTCTATTAAATTTATCGCTTGTGAAAGTTCAGTAAAGGCTTCTAAATCATAATACTCCACAACTAAATCATCTGAGAATAAGTCAAACAAGCTATTTGAGTCTTCTTTAGTTAATTGATCTAACCTTAAGCGATTTGTCTCTAAAACAGGAAATGACAACCTAAATCCTCCTTGAAATATAACGGCCACGTTAATGGGCTTTGTCATGTGTAAGGCACTGATAAGTTAACTATAAAAAACTGAGCAACAATAGTAAACCTATAATTGGGGCAGCAAATAATAGATATTTACCAAAAGTATAATTATCTTTGAGTGTTTCTTGATGCTGGGCCTTGAGTTGCGCTAATTGAGCACTATTAAGCCCAGTGCATGCTCACATTGTTCTAATGATTCCGGGTAATATAATTCACACCTGTCACAGCGTTTTTTCTTCGGCTGTTTAGCTCTCCATGCTAGGCTCATCCCTACCGACATAACAACTCCTTTTGTGCAAAATAAACAGTTAGTTATGAAGTGCTTGGCAGAGGCCTTACTTCATATATTTATGATTTTAGGTCTAAGTAAGAAGCCAATAATACTACCAAAGAGGTTCTTGTACATTGCTTCTATTTCTCTTTTACTGATACTGCCACCAAATATAAGCATCTCAAGCTTCTCTCCAGGCTCTTTCACAATATACCCTGATGAGCAGAAGCCGTTTTTTTCATAAAAATCTTTACGCTTGACTCTTTGCGGGTAGTTTTTTTCTTTCTTATCAAGCTGTTCAATATTCAGTACAATTCTTTTTCCCGAGTGCGTAACTTTCAACGAATCCATTACTTTACTGCCATATCCACCTGAGCGGCAGGATTCCGATATAGCTAAAAAGTGTACCAATACGATGTCTAAATACTCAGTGGTATAAATGAGGCCAATCCAAGTATCATTTGCATAAAGAACGTTAAAGCCTACCTTACCTTTTTTTAGTTTAAATCTAAGGATCCAGGTAGGAATATGTTGAGCTGTGGTAAACGCACTCTTATAGAGATCGATAACTTTTGCGTAGTTATGGTCATATTGAGTTAGGGGACGGAGATTAATGCTCATATGTAATTCTCATAAAGCCGCCATAAACGGCAAATCAATCATTAATTAAAATAAACGACGAAGGAGCAAAACAAACTATTACTTTGCCCTTCTTAACGGCTTATTATATGCGGATTACGCCACTGTAGTTAGAACTTAATTACCGATTACCATATCCCTAAACATAACCCAGTCACCTATAAAGCTGTATATTGGATATACAAAAGTAGCGGGTCTATTTTTTTCAAATATAAAATGTCCGATCCAAGCGAAACCATAGCCAATCAAAGGCATGAACAACAATAAATATAGCCCTCCGAACACTGCAACATAAAAAATTAACAATATAATTAAACAAGAACCAACAATTAGTGATTAACTACCTTTTTGTTGAGCATGAAATGGAGGTAAAGAAGAATAACTATGCTGACAAAGCAAAAATTATTTTTAATGATATTGAAAATTCTCTGCTTAAACACGAAGTAATTATCGCCTCGATTCAGTCTTTTTTAGTACTTCACTTTTTGTTAGTTTAGAAGAATTTAAATTATTTACTTATAAAATAATTGCCGAAAAAGGTATTCACATCGTTACCTTGGATAATAAAAATCGTATTGATTTTTTTTCATCAACATCCGCTAGCACGCAAAAAGAACAGATAACCGTCTCAGAGTCTTCTCACGGTGTACCAATTATAAGTAGCCCTAACTTCACAACATTTACTGTATCATTAGAGCAGAATGGAACCACTTATTTAGGTTATTTAATCTCTGATGATGTGTTGTTTTCCCATCTTAATTTATCTAAAAAACATTGTATTAAGCTCATAGAAGAAAAGTAAATAATTACAACAATATCATGTAATAATGAGTATTTAAACTTGCTAAACAACTTCAATTTATATAATGAAAACACCTTCTTTGATTTACCTACGCTTGACAAATACTACTCTATTTCAGCTGATTTTGATCTAAAGTGGCAAGAGGAATATATTCTATTTCTAACGCTCCTATTTATCACAGTATTGGGTTTCTTCACTTCATACTCACTCTATCGTCATTTAAAAATGAAAAAAAAGAGTGATTTAGATAAAGTAGAAAATGATTTACGTATTGCAATTTTATCCTCAATTAATCATGAAATAAGAACCCCTATCAATGCGGTAATTTATTTTAGTGAAGCCTTAAAAGAGCAAGCGTCTTTAACTCATGAAACACAAGAGCTGGTTGAAAGTATTATTTGGTCGGCCAATATGCTGAATAGTGTCGCTGAAAACACCCTAAATTATAGTTGTTCTGAAGCGGGTCAATTAACCTTAAATAATACACCAACAAAACTGCTTACCCTGTTAAATCAAATAAAAGAATATTATAGATCTTACACCTTAAAATCCAAGAAAAGACTAGTAATACACTGCGATCATCAGCTAGTGATATTCTAAATAATACCCAGCTCACGAAGTGAGTTCTGCGTTAGCAGAAGGGCTTGCCCCGGGGATGTTTACTTTTGATTTGTTATCAACGATAAATCATTAAGAGGGGCTTGCTGATGCAGGCACTTTTTTCTATATTCGCTTGGTGAAATTCCAACTAAACGATTAAAATAACGATGAAATGAAGATTTATTGTTAAAACCAGCCATCAATAAAATATCGAGAATATTTGTATCTTTAAAGGCTTCGTCTCTAAGTAATGCTTTAGCTTTGGTGATGCGATGGAAATTGATGAATTCAAAAAAGTTTGTTTTTAGTTTTTTATTTAAAATAAATGAAACATCTTTTGCAGGTATACCTATTCTTTTAGAAAACTCTTCAATATTGATATTCGCCTCTAGGTGCAGTTCTTGTTGGGTTACCGCCAAGTTTATTTTGTTAACAATAGTGTTATCTGCAACTTCTTTATGATTACTTTTTTTAATGGAAGGCATACAGGTGAGCATTTTATGGCTATGAAATAAGCTATAAGTGAAAAGAGCATTGATTAAAATGAAAATAATATAATTATACATTTTCCCTATATTATCAGAAAAAACACCCCCTAACTGATCTGCAACAACGATGACAATGAATGACCAGCTCCAACAAAGAATAAAACAAGAAGATATGATAGTTAACCAATTAACTTCAACGGTGGAAAATGAGGAATAACTGCCCTGTAATTGAGCGTAATAAGACCGAACTGAAATTAGCGAAAACACAGCGTAGACCATTGATATAGTGGTAAAAAAGTACAATACATAAGTAGATACGGATGATTTTTGATGTGATATTTCAGAATACATTTTTAAATCTTGGGTGGTAGCTGAAATGGAAAAAATAATAAGCAGGCCGACAAACATCGGTAAGAAGTGCCAACCATGGCTGACTTTTAGACGGTATTTTGTTTGGGTAATTGAATGTACATACATTAAAAATAAGGGGCCTTTAGCTAGATGGCCAATCACAAACATATAGGGTAATAATTGCTGGCGCACACCAGAAGAAACAGGTATTAACTCATTCCACATGACCAATGTTGTTAATATTTCAATGATTATGGCTAAGAGAAAAGCACCAAAAATTATCCGCGGCATACCGAGGCTTTTGTCGATAAAAAAACGATAAAAGGCCAGTATTAAGCACTCGACTATTGTGATGATAAAGCAAATATCATTAATATTAAAAATGGGTGTATCTAAAATTGACATGGTGACCTCTGTAAATATCCCATTATATTGGTAGAGTACTATCGAGCTTGAGCATGGCTGGTATTATACAAAGTAAACGGGAAGATAATAGGTAACATACAAGAAAGCCATTCTTTAAATCAATTATTGAGCTTAATTGACGCACAGATAAGGGAGGGCAGGTGCTTTTTACTTTGTTATGAAGCCGCAGTACTCTTTGCTATTAATTAGCAAACTACTTATACGGCGATACGCTTTTCTAGGAATGGCGAGTTTTAAATATTTTAAAGTTGTTTACGTAAAAGCCGAAACCTTCGCAGGTTTCGGCTCTCTAACAGGTTTGCTTTGTTATTTTTGTTAAAGTGACTTTAAGAAACTCAACAATGCACTTTTATCTGAAGCTGAAAGGTTTTCATAGGCAATACGAGAATTCTCACCTTCGCCGCCATGCCATAAAATCGCTTCTTCAATGGTTCGAGCACGACCATCATGCAAATAACTTGCATCAGGTGTACAAACTTCATCACCTTGATGACCTGTTGGATTAGTTACACCACCAGTTACACAAGCTGATAAACCAAGTCCCCATAATGGCGTAGTACGCCACTCGGCACCTGTTGCTTCGCCTTCTCCTAAGTTATCGGCTAACCCTGCGCCCATATCATGCAGTAATAAATCAGTGAATGGACGAATAGTTTGATTACGTAACTCAGACAACTGGCTAAACTCACTGGTTTGCATATTGTCTCGATGACAACTTTCACAACCCGCTTGATTAAACTTAGTTTCACCTAAAATCACATTGGCGTCATCAAGGTCACGCTGAGGGCGAACCCCAAGCAAAGCAATGTATTTAACGAGGTTATCTAAGTGTTTATCTGACAGTTCACTGCCTGTAGTATTACCACAAGTTGTTTGTGCCGAGCCACAATCAGGCGTTGGTTTGACAGATGTCATTACCCCCATATCAGTATTTAGTGCGCCAGCAACTTGGTGTTTAACACTAGAAGCGCCTGCTTTATAGCCAAAACGGCCTAAACGTGTTTCACCGGTTACCGGATCCGTTGATCGCTGAGCTTTACCAGAGATACCATCACCATTTGCATCACTTGCATCTTCACGTTCAAGTATCGTTGTTTCACTGATCGCTTCTAATAAACCTAAACCAACCAGCTGTGGCGCTAAACGAGCGGAAAATAAGGCAGGAGTTCCTTTAGAAAAGGAATAATTAGGTGAACGTAAACCATTACTTTCAGTCCATGATGCAATTGATACTGTACCTTCGCCTAACGTTGGGTCGATGCCAACATTGTTAGGTTGTAATACCGAACCAATTTGTGGGTCAGCTTGACCATTGGCAGCAGCAACTTTGAATACCCATTTATCAAGTGATAAACCAATATCAGCGACCGAAGCTCGACCATTACGCTCATGACAGTTTGAACAAGAGGTATTGACATAATGCGTACCTGCTTTTCCTGCCAACTCATCAAATACACCATTTGCAATGCGTTCATCATGTTGACCGGTTTCAAAGTCAGTATGGTGAACACGTCGACCTTGAACAAATGGTTGACCATTAATATTAGATAAATTGGTCGCCATTTGCATGAAATGGTTATCCGGCTCGGCGGTATAGTTGTACGGCAACGTAGTATTACCACCTAACCAACCCTTTGCAGCAATAGGATAAGAGTCTTCTCGCTCAGATGAAGGGTCAGTAAAATCCCCAACGGTCTTCCAAGGGACTAGACCTTGACCGACAATATAAAGATAAGTTGTACCATAATAATTATTACGCCCTTCAGGCACAGCATCTAAAAACTGGCTAACTTCTATTTCCATACGTTGACCAATTGATAATGGCAATGAGCCATCTGATGCTGACCAGTTTAATGGACGATAATCATCAACAATAACTCGATAACGATACTGATCGCCAATATCACTAATTTTATTAAAATTATCATCGTAGCGACCGTTATCTAGTTCAACAACCGTGCCTCCGCCAAAATAATTACCATGATACTCAGCGACTGTTCCTAAACCACGATACCAAGCCCTGAACTCTCGAGCACCTAATTTCCATTCAGTTATAAAAGTCACTTCAATTGAAGAACCGCCTTTGGCTACATAATCTACAAACTCAAATTGTGCGGTTCTGTGCGTCCAATAATGGCTTAAATAATGATCATAGACCTGAAAATGATCTTCTTTTGCATGACGGTCACGACCACGATCAGCAAAGCGTGTCACTAATGCATCGCCACGGTCGAATGAAATAGCTTGTTCTAATGAAGTATTAGCACTAAATAATGGCACAATATTGCCTGTACCATATTCAACCGCCCACCAAACATTACCAACGCCATGGCCACTTGTTTGCCCAGCTGCAGTATCATTTGCGTAGAAATATAATGGGCGGCCATTATAAGTTGCCTGTAAAGATCCGTCATTACGAGTAACAGTACCTAAACTGCCAACACCAGTAGCAACACCATCGGTAACTAAAGCAGGAGGCCATGTCGCTGCACAGTCATCGTTACAGTTACTACCATTAGCGCTTAAATCGTTATCAAAAACATAAAGGCTGTGACCAGGATTTGTTGAACCAGCGCCACCAACTAATATTTCGTTAGCAGATGTCACTTCAAGTACATCCGTTGATACTTCACAACCAAGCGCATTAACTGGTGCGCCCGCTGAAGTACCGGGACATTGGTCTTGAACATCAGCAACACCATCGCCATCGGTATCAGTACCAGAGTTGTCTATCGGACAGCCTACTGCATCAACAGCGACGCCATTAGCAGTAGAAGGGCAAGCATCGATATCATCATTTATCCCATCATTATCAGAATCACCAACCATCATTTCAGCAAAGGTATAAGTAGACCATTCAGATTTTTTAACTGAGCCATCATCATCTTGATAAGTAAAAGAATATTCAATTACATCACCTTGAATCAAACCGTTAAGGCCTTTGTAATTGTCACTATTTGTTTGTGTCATACGGAAGTTTTTCTGTCCAGCACCATTTAAAATGTAATGCACATCAGCCCAACCATTAACGTTAACAAAAAATTCAGCGCTATCTGCAGACGTTGTAGATATGCCAAATATCTCCTCAACGACAGCACAACCTATTTCATTAACAACCGTATTGGCTGGTGTATTAGCGCATTGATCAAGGCTATCGATTACACCGTCATTGTCGCTATCTTGCTCACTTTGACCATTAAAGGCATACGTTGACCATGATGATCTTTTAACCGAACCATCGTCATCTTGATAGGTAAAAGAGTACTCAATCGCATCGCCTGTTGATAAACCTGAGAGTGTTCTCGTATTTTTTGACCCATTATTAGTCATACGGAAGTTTTGTTGCCCAGCACCGTTTAAAATATAATGTACATCGGCCCAACCATTTAGATTGACAAAGAATTCAACATTTGTCGCTGAACTGCCTGTGACACCTAATTTTTCGAGAGCTACAACTTCACAACCAGTACCGTCAACAGTAACTCCAGCGGCAGTGCCTAAACATTGATCAACATCATCAAGTACACCGTCGTTATCTGCATCAACAGGTACAATAACCTCACAACCGTTTTCATCGACAACAGCGCCCGCGGCGGTGCCTAAGCATTGATCAACATCATCGAGTACACCATCGTTATCCGCATCAATAGGTCCGGTATCAATTAATGCCAAGTTAATCCAATTAATATTGAAGTTACCAGAACCAGAGGTAATACGTAGCGAATGCTCGCCTGAAGTTAAGGTAATATTACCTAAGTTATGACTTTGAAAAACTTGCCACCCTCCAGTCGCTACACTATCGCTACCAAATGGCTGGCCATCTAGGGTTAAGGTATAGCGGCCATTGGTTTGTGATGCAACGCGCGTGCTAATATCGTAACTACCAGCGCCAAGTTCAAGGGTATAATCAAGCGTTTCACCACTTTCAATCCAACCGACATTAAAACCGCCATCAGTATCTGTAGTAACTTCAATATCTACCGCATCGTTACGGTACTGACCACCAATGTTGTTCGCGGTAGTATCAGAAAAGTTAGTATAATCTTCCGCTTGTATTAAGCGACTTTGCGCAACTATGATTGCACAACCGGTCGAGTCAACAGCTACGCCAGTTGCTGTATTAGGACATAAATCATTGTCATCAATAATACTGTCATTGTCGGTGTCAACTATCACAACAACTTCACAGCCATTAGCATCAACTGTGGCACCAACGGGTGTATTTGCACAGTTATCTAAAATATCATCGACACCATCACCGTCGGAATCAGTAATGATAACATCACCACCACCAGTCCAAACGATATCATCAATGGCCATTTCAAAAGGCCCTGTAGGTAACTGACCATCAACACTGGCGATATTAAACATGCCTTCTAATGACTGTAATGCAACTAAGTTACCTCGGATATCTGCTGCCGGAATGGTGGCAGTTGCCCAATCACCATTACGTACTAAACCATAAGCGGTAGTGTTAGCCGGAAATTCGACCCAATTTTGATTGGTATAAGTATCAGCAATACCTATTTTAAAAGAGACATCTGCGGGTATTTTAATTCTGAAGGATAACTCACCGTTATCATTGAAATTACTTAAATCCCGTACTTGACGCGATTGAATACCACCGCCAAACCATTCATTAGACGAGGTGTAATTCCACGCAATAACATTGTCTCCCTCATCTGCAGAGAGACTTCCTTCAGTAACAGAGTTTTGATTCCACACATAAATGTCTGAACTTTGACCCGCAACAAGTTTGTTATTCGTTGGTGTATTATCAGTAAAAATACCAAAAGTGCCTGCTTCAGCGACCGTTTGGCTACCAATAAAAACTTCACCCTGGCCATCTAATTCATATATTCGTACGTAATCAATATACATTTTTGCAGGTTTTGCTGCTGTAACTTGATTGTTAGTTGCGGCATCGGTGAAGTTACCACCAACTGCTAAGTTAAGTAGCAAGTAAAAAGGTGCTTGAAACTCATTCGATTCTTCTGAGATGTTAAACGGAGAGTCGTACATATCAACTTCAACGCCATTGTCTTCAACAGTGAAGCGAATGGATGTTTCAGTCCAATAAGTACGGTAAGTAACAAAGCGGTTTGTTAATGGTGATGTTGAAACATGAGCATTATCGGTTTGCCATGCTGTACTGGCTGCACAGGTTGGATTGCCAGAACTACAAGCAGCATCAGTATAGAAAATTAAATTAGAGCCGACATAACTGTTGATATCTGCATCAGGGTGGCCTGCCTCAGCTCGACCTGAAGCTTTATGCCCCATCTCCATCATGTCAATTTCGCCTTTAGCTGGCCAAGATTGAGTCGTGGTACCTAACATCCAAGCAGCTGGCCATAAACCAATACCTACATCAGGGACTTGCATACGCACTTCAATCATACCGTATTGCACAGCTACTTTATTGCTACTTTCGACTTTACCGGAGGTAAAAACATAGCCATTGCTTGCTTCATCGCGAGCTTCTAATACCAGTGCCTTGTTACCTGACTCTCCTGGAACGTCAGCAATATAGGTATTACTTTCACCATACCATTGTAATTCTTGGTTACCCCAGCCGCATAATCCTTGGTCACAACCATCACCTATATCGACATGCCATGCGTCAGGATTTAAATTATTAAAATTATCTTCCCATAATAATTTACCAACATCGCCATAAACATGGCTACTTGTGAACAAGATTAAACTGGTTAAGTAGCTCAAAGGCTTTTTTGGAAACTTGTTTCTCAATTTATTATTTTTCATTATGACTATTCCCTTATAATTGTTTGTGTGATTAACAAAAATGCCAATGTTATAAGTTCAAAAAAGTGAACGAGAATTAGAAGCTTTGTAATCATGATGAAATATCAATTGTTATAAAAAAAAAGTCGTCTCTCTTTTGTTTTTTATTGAAAAATTTAAAAATAAAGAGTGACACACACCGAGTACCCCTTGGTTTTAAAGGGTTTAACTTTAAATGTGGTTTAATCTTAAAATTAAACCGTGAAGTGAATTTACTTTTGAGGAGATGTTGAAAGCCTAATATAACCAATATATATACTGTAGTCCTATGTAGAAAGACCGTTTGTATTAATTGTAATGGTGTTAGAACACTAACTTACTATTAAAACCAACAGCTAGGTATATGTCGGTTATGGTCGTATTTTTATACTCGGGGTCGACAAGCATTTTCTTTGCTTCTTCAATGCGATACTTATTAATAAACTCATAGAAATTGATACCAAAGTGGCGGTTTATTAACATTGATGTGCACTTTCCAGACTATGCGATTAACCCAAAATTTATAGGTAAACCTGAGAGAAAGTTTGAGAGTTGTTTACTTTGTCTATGGAAAATAAATCTCGTAATATATGAATAGTCACATATAAAAAAAGCGCTAAGCAGTTTAACTGCTTAGCGCTTTTTTTATAGATTAGTTATCTATAATTTTGTAAATCAGCTTATCAACGACCAAGGCTAACTCACCTGACTTTTATACTAGTGATCGTGACCACAGCTGCTATCAGCACTGTGAACATGGCCGTGTTGAACTTCTTCGTCAGTCGCTTCACGTACGTCAACGATGTCAATATCGAAAGTAAGCACTTTACCTGCTAATGGTGGGTTAATATCAACAGTCACCATGAACTTACCAACTTTAAGCACAGTAACTTGGCGTTGACCTTGCTCTGTATGTACTGCTGCGGTCATGCCTTTTTTCCATTTAGCGTTTTTGCTTGGTAAACCTTGTAAGTGTTTAACAGGTACACGTTGCTCTAAACCTTCTTGGTAAGGACCGTAAGCTTCTTCTGGTTGTAAAGTTACTGAAAACTTATCACCTGTTGCTTTACCTGTTAAAGCTTTCTCTAGGCCAGCTAAAGTATTGTTAGCGCCATGTAAGTAAGTTAAAGGCTCATGACCGTTTGATGATTCTAATTCTTCACCCGCTTCATTTTTAAGGGTGTAGTGAAAGTGAGCAACGGTTTTTTCAGCAATATTCATAGTGATCTCTTCTTTAATACTTCAGTTTGATACTCATAAGAGTAAAATAATATTTTCTTTAATAGTGTGCAGTTTACCCTGCTTTAGTCTTTATTTAAAATAGTTTAAATGACTTTAGTGCCTAAGCAAGCCGATTGAGGCCCGTACTGCTTTTCCATATAACTATATGCATATGGTTATGCCCATAAGAGTAAGATAACAACACTTAAGACAATCAAGAACATACCTGCATACTCTTTTAAGGTGATGGTTTCTTTGAATACTCTATAAGTTAGCGCCAAAGTAATAAAGAACTCAACTTGTCCCAAGGCTTTGACATAAGCGGCATTTTGAAAACTCGCCGCGGTAAACCAACCGATTGAACCTAGTACACTGGTAATACCAACAAATAGACATAAGCGCCAATGTTTAAGCATTAAAGGTAATTGTGATTTATCTTGCAGGGTGATATAAATCAGAGAAATGACCGATTGCACTGTGATCATAAGCACTAAAGTAACGGCAGCGCTGAGCATTAAGTCAGTATTCAGTGCCAAACTCGACTCTCGAATGAGTAAAGTGGTGATAGCTAAACCTAGGCCAGCAGCTAAGCCATAACCCATACCAATTAAGCTTTGGGAGTCAGCTAATATATCTCTCAGTCTATATTTCACTTTCGATACTAAAAACACACCAGCCACACCAACAACAACACTGAACCAGCCTAAACCAGAAAGCGTAGCACCAAAAAATAAAGCGCCAACAATCGCAACTTGAATGGCCTCAGTTTTAGCCAAGCTGGTAGCAACAGCAAAATTACGGTAGCGAAAAGCGGCCACTAAACAGGCAGTGCCCCATATTTGCATTACACAAGCGATGAGCGAGTATTGTAAAAATGAGTTGTTGAGGACTGGTACTGCTAACTGTTTAAAATCAAGCATCCACCATAGGTAACACCAAGCAAATGGTAAGGCATACAGGTAACGAACACCTGTTGTTGCCATTGAGTTAAGTTTAGCTGATAACTGTTTTTGTCCTGCGGTTCTTACCGCCTGCATAGTCGCCGCTAACAGCGTAAAATAAATCCAAATTTCCAACGAAGTATCCTTACCTATTATTTCTTATTATTTATTTAAAGCTTAGTGCTTAGTGTGTTGGTCGAATATGCGGTCACTCAGTAACCACCTCGGCATGAAATTCATACTGTTTATCTAAACTACTAACGCCCAAGCCACTGAGTTTTCTTACTTTAATTTGCACACCAATACGCTCTTTTAACGCCTCAACATGGCTAATGACGCCAATCATTTTGCCACAGGCGTTTAAATTATCCAGAGCGTCAAGCGCTACTTCCAGTGTATTATTGTCTAAGGTGCCAAAACCTTCATCGAGAAATAAGGAGTCGATACTGGTTTTATTACTGACTAAATCAGAAAGCGCCAAGGCTAGCGCCAAACTTATCAAGAAGCTTTCACCGCCCGATAAAGTTTTAATATCGCGAGCGGTATCTCCTTGCCAAGTATCAACAACTTCTAAAGCTAAGGTATCGCTTTGCTGACACTGCAGTTGGTATCGACCAAAAAGGCGATCTAATTGTGCATTCGCTAGATGGACCAAATTAGCCAGTGTTAAGCCTTGGGCAAAACGCCTAAACTTGGCGCCATCGGCTGAGCCAATAAGTGCATTAAGGTGGCTTAGATCATCTAAAGAAAGTTGCGCTTGTTTGATTTTCTCAAGTAGGTTTTGTTGCTGACTTTTATTGGCTTTATCCTGGTTTATTTGTTGACCAAACTGACCCATTTTTTGCTGGCACTGCTTCAGCAGTTCTGATACCTTGATTAAGTTCATTGAAACGGATTGTTCATCAAAATCAACAGTGCCACTTTCGCTTAACTTAGCCTTTTGCTCGTGCAATTCAAGGGTTACTTTTTCAGCTTGTGTTAGCAAAACTTGCGCTTGTTTTTTACTATCACTAATGTCATCGGCAAGTTTACTCAGTTGCTGTTTTTTATCGCTACTAAGTAGTGCTACTAACACCTGTTGCTCATCGGTAAAATCACTGACAGACATTAGCTTTTGCCAATCACTGTTGGCGCTGTCATTTTGCTTAACCACACTTTCTAATTGTGATTTGGCAGTATTTAACTGGCCTTTATTTTCCTGCTGCGCTGATATTGCTGCTTGATGAAGACCTTTCGCCTCTTCAAGTTCCTTATCACTAGCTGCTCGTTGTGTAGTTATGTTTTCTCTTAATACAACCGTATTTTGTAAGCTAGTATCGGTAACATCAAGTTCAATGAACAAGCTAATACGTAATGTGTTTTGAGCCGTAATTTCACTTTCTTGCAGAGTTAATTGCGCTTTTGCTTGGTTATGAAACTGCTGTTGCTGCTCAACTTGTTGTTTCAGTAAACCCAACTTTTGTTCAAGGCGAGTTAAGTGCTCTTGTGCAGCTTGCTGACTACTGACAATTTGTTGATAATATTGTCCCTGTTGCTGTACTGATTTTAGCCAACTTTCATCAATACATATCGACTGAACTTGGCTGTCTTCATCAGCACTTACCGGAACAGTAGGTAGGGCTATTTGAGTATCAATACCTGTACCATTAATGTCCGCCAACAATTGTCCATTCAATGTGACAATCGCCTGTTGCTCTAATGCTAAATTATTGGCAGTTTTTGTCTTAAGCTCACCTTGTGATTTACCTTGTTCTTGCAACAAATGTAATTGATTTATCTGCGTAGCTAACTGCTTATCTCCTAAGGTAATATTCTCAAAACTTTGTTGTTGAATTTGACTGTTTTCCTGCAGCGCTTGTTGCAAGGAAAGTAACTCAGCATATTGCTGACAAGAAGTGTTTAATTGCTCATTTAAAGCTTGCTCTGCGTGAGTATCTGCTAAGGCAACTTGGTTAACATTTAACGACTTCCAGTTTTGTCCGATAGAATTTTGCTCGTTAGTTATGCTTTGCAGGCGATCTTGCTGGTTAGAAAGTCGCTCTGTTAATTGCACTTGCGCACTATTAAGCGCTTTACCTTGTTTTTCTAATTGAGATAACTCATCAGTCAATATGGATAAGCGCTTTTGGTGTTCATTACTATCAAGGGCTTGATAATCATTTATCGCAGGGTGTTCTAATGAGCCACACAAAGGACAAGCTTCATCTGCTTGCAGTTTTGCTCTGTGCTCACTGAGTGCCATAATAGTTTGCTGCTGAGCAAGTAAGGTTTCAACATCTTTTTTCTGTTGTTTAACAGCACTATAGTCCTGACGTAACTGTGCTAATTCTTGCTCCGTTACGCTGAGTTGTTGACTATCTTTTACTTGCTGCAATGACAGCACTTGTTGCTCATTTGCCAATACATGATAACGCTGTGCTAACTGCACGGCTTGTTTTAAGCTTAGTTGTTGGCTTTGACTATGAACAACGGCTTGATTAAGAAGACCAGTGGTTAGCTCTGTGGTATTACCTTCAACACCATTCGTGGCTTTATCATCAGTGTCGCTAGCAAATATAGCCTGAGCCGCTTGGCTGTTTTGCACAAGTTGCTGTGCTTGAATGACCATGGCTTGCTGTTGATTATTGAGCCTTAGTAACTCACCTTCACTATGAGAAATCT
>NZ_JABSOV010000057.1 GCF_013215345.1 Colwellia sp.
TGACAATGAAAAGTTGGAAATCACGCAACTCTTCTTGGGTGGATGTTTCAGGAGAGTGTTGTAAAAATTCACAGAATTTATTAACACCACGGATATAAGAAATTTGTGTGTTAGTGGCGAGTTTACGCAGGATCATGTCTTCGTTGATGCGCTGACGCAGTGGTACTGAAAAGTATGGGCTGATGTTCATGGGGTATTCTCCAAGCTAAGGTGAGGCTACATGCCTCAAGACTTAGTTTAGGAATAAGTGAAGGTGTTAAAGGGGTGAACGGTGCTTGCCAAACACACCATTACCGCGGAGCGGTTTAGTTCTTTGTGGTAAAAGTGACTATTAGAATGTAACCTCATTTGCGGACTGATTATTTCAAAAGTCATGATGCGTAGTCACAAATCATTGTAATTTAATCATTACATCACACCGATAAATACCGAGTTAAGCATGAGTTAAATGACGTTAATTAAGCGTGATCTCTTTATTAAATAATATTCTTTAAAGTATTGGAGCACTTACTTTTTCAGCTTTAACCCACATCGTTATTACTGATGACTTGCTATCAATTTTTTGTCTGCAGTAAATAGGTTTCAACCCCAAGGTGCAGAAGGACTGACTTAAATACACTTGAATCAAAATCAAATTATATGATAGTTTATTGTATTCAATATACAGTTTTTTGATTTAATTGGAGAGTCAATATGAATAAAAGCATGAATAAAACTAAGGTGGCACTCGGTATACTTTTTGTTGGAATAACTGCTGGGCTTATTTATAACCAAATACAACCAGCCAACCAAACTCAGCATGGTATAGGGGACAAAACAGCCTTGACCAGTACACTGGAAATTACCAGTAACAATGACGGGCTTGCGGATAATGCTCAGTTAACCTCTACTCCATTGAATACTGTGAATAACAGTGGGCAAAATACCGAGGGAGATAGTGACGCTATTAGCGCCGCAGCTCCTTCAGCTAACAGCAATAGTAACGCCAGACTTTTGGAAAATAAACATCAACAGCCGGCAGATCACCGCAGTGCTCAGCAACCAAAAGCTCATGGTCATGAAAATCAGCACAGACATCCCGAAAACAATTCATTAATACCGCCAGGAGAGCCGAAAAAGCCACTGCCAAACCAAGAAACTAAAGGCTAATTAGTTCAATAAACCGATAGGGACATCGGTTATTGTTGATAATATTTTAATCCCCACCCCACTTTGAAATCAAGTTACTAATTTCTGCTTAACGTTCAAGTTTGAGTAATTTTTCTGTTTTTATGTTTAATTATTCACATCTTGTAACATCATAATAACAAACGATAAAATTTTCGTTAATAAAGTACGAAGAAATTCTTATTAATATACTACTTGAATATTGTATACAAAATATTATATAAAACATATTGAAACATCTTTACACATTTGTTTCGACCAGAGAGGGATGTACGCGTTAGATGCAATGAAAGCAATAAAAAATACAACATGCTTACTTTGCTACACGGACGAAATACCTAATCGCTATATTAAGAATAGGCTTAAGAAATATGAAACTAACTGCTAAGAAAACATTACTAGCCAGCGCGATATTTTTATCGTTAAACATGACCAGCGTTCAAGCAGCAACAATGTGCGGCGCTAAAACCTTAGACCGTCAAGGCGAAGTTCCTGCCAACCAAACTCACTGTATCACCGATTATGGTCATTACTTATATGTGACTGTGCCTTATGAAAATAGTAACGTAACTATTACCACTTCCGGCGGAACATTTAACGGTACTGATGCCGCTATTAAGCTTTACGATGGTAATGATTGGAGCGGAAATGTCGAGCTAAGTAGTATTACCCCGGGTACAAATGAAGAAAGCCTGACATTTGTTTCACGTGCCGGTGAGCGTTATTTTAAGATTGACGGTAATATTGAGCAAACTAGTTTAACAGTAACTATCAGTGGTGGTGATGTGCCACCACCAATGGGCGATTACGTCATTTACAATACTAATGTATTTGTCGATGTACCAGCGGCCACTATTTCGTCTAAAGCACAATACGGCCCAGCTATAGCAGCAATTTTAGTGGCAAGTTATAGTGACTTTGCTGGTATTGCTGGCGCGGCTAATGACCCTATTGATAATGTATCGCAGGCGATACATTACCTAGCCAAAGCCGATGATTTAACCGATCCGGATTTAAACCAATTATTATATTTCTTAGCCTCTTATAAATATAATGCCGCCGCATTAACTGATGCCGAAGCTTCCGCCTTAAGCACAGCGCTTTTAGCGGTTAGTCAAATGAGTAACTTCATTGCTCCAGCAGGCAGTGTAATCCAAGAAGGTTATGCCGCAGCCTTATCAAATTTCAGAAATGACGCTAGTTCAGCTTATTTTAAAGATCAGCTACCGCATTTATTAGCGATAATTCAATATTATTCTGAGCAAAGCAATCCGTTTGGCATCAGTAATGGTGGCGATACCACAATGGCATTGATGGGCGCGCTAGGTGATGCCGCTTATTATGGTGATGCTTCAATAAAGTCTGCTATCAATACCAACATGCTTGATGTGTTATCGGTAATGCGTTCATTTATCTTTTTAGGTGAAACCTCTCTTGATATGCGTTGGAGTACAGAAGCGGATAGAAAGTGGATCATGCCTCACTCATTTATCACAATGGGTAAGTTAGCATCAATTGCTAATGATGAAGCTAAAGCGCGGTTTGACAGTACAATATTAGAAGCTCGTGAAAAAGTTATTGCAACTATCTCTGTTGAAACAACAGAAACAATTCTCACTAAAAAATATTTAGAAAATGCTGGTCGTACTTGTTCAGCAGGTGACCCGTTATTTGGTAGTTGTGTTGTACCACCAAAAGAAGCAGATATTTTAACGGTTAGTTATGACTGTACTGCTAACATCACTATTCGCGCACAAGCTTCCATCAGCCAAGCAACACTTGATCAATCTTGTGTCGATATGGCCTTACAAGAAACTGAATTCCATGCATTCTTCAATACTGCAGGTACGCCAGTTACCGGAGACTTAAATGAACACATTGAAGTTGTCGCTTTTGCTAGCCCGGAAGATTATGAAAAATATGCGCCAGAATTTTTTGGCATAGCTACCGATAACGGTGGTATGTATTTAGAAGGTACTCCAACTGCGCAAGGCAACCAAGCACGTTTTATTGCTATGCAATGTCCTGACTCTTGGTTAGGCGGTTCATGTCAATATATTGATCAAATCTATAACTTACGACATGAGTTCGTTCATTACCTTGATGGCCGATATAATAAAGCCGGTTCATATGGCACCTTTGATCCCAATGCTGCTTGGGCTGAAGGTATGGCTGAATACATGGCTATGGGTAAAGATCATACGCGTACGTTAAAGACTTTATCAGGTGAAACTATTCCACCACTGTATAACATCGTCTTTATGGGATATGAGTACGATAACTTATATCCTTGGGGTTACTTTGCTATGCGTTACTTAGGTGAAGAGCATAAAAATGAAGTAGAACTTATTGCTGCAACGCTAAAAGCTGGCGACAATACCGCTTATAAAGCTGCGCTTAAAGGTGCAGTAGAACGCACCGGAGCAGGTTTTGAGACTTATATGCTGGCCAACTCTGCAACGGTTGCACCAATTGCTGCACAAATACCAGCACAAGATATGATTGGCAGTTGTGACTTAGTTCAGCAATATACTCGTTATTTTGATGCAGCAACCACCAACTTTAGCTTTACCAATACCACAGATACACCCGTGTCATTATTCTGGGTAGATAGCACTAAAGGTACCGCTAATTTTGGCAAGAATTATAAAACCTTAAATCAAGGTGACAGTTATAACTCTAGCTCTTGGAAAGTTAACGATCGCATGATGTTATCTGATAACAACATGAATTGTTTAGGTGTTGCGGTGATGGCTGAAAATAATAACACTTTCACCATTGAAGCTGAGTTAGTTAAAAATGTGGTAGCGGAAGTGATTCCAGCCTTAAATCAAATGGGTAGTTGTGCTTTAGCGCAACCGCATTTGATTATGGACCAGTCAAATGAATTTACTATTACTAATACCTCAGACACAGCTGTACGTTTATTTAGAATTGACAATACTAAAGGATCTATTATTACCAGCAGTGGTGGTACTGGCTTTACTCATGGTTATGGCGTATTAGAGCCGGGCGCAAGTTACAACAATGCCGTTTGGTACGGTGATCGCCGCTTAATGGTAACTGACAGTAGCTTAAACTGTTTAAGTGTTGGTGTGTTAAACAATGCTATTGCTAGCTTTACCATTGACCAAACTATGGTAGCTAATGCCGCGGCTGCAGAAGTGATTCCAGCAGCAAATACCATAGGTAGTTGTGCATTGATGCAGCAACACTTAACCGGTCCATTTGAAGCGGACTTCTCCTTTATCAATAACAGTGACAAACCAGTGCGTGTTCATCGCGTTGATAATGTAACTGGTGAGCTAAATGTTGATTTTGGTTTTACTACGCTTGCTACTGGCGAAAGTTATGACAGTGTTACTTCATGGAAGTGGTTTGGTAACCGCCGTGCGGCAATTACTGATGAAAGCAATCAGTGTTTAGGTGTTGCGGTAATGACCGAAGAAAACACTAGCAATGATTATGTTATTACCAATGCACTAGGTGGTGGCGGTACTCAGCCATTAGATTCAGATGGTGATGGCGTAATTGATAGCTTAGATGCTTTCCCATTTGATGCAACGGAAACGAAAGATAGTGATGGTGATGGTGTTGGTGATAACGCCGATGTTTTCCCTTTTGATGCAACTGAATGGTTAGATACTGATGGCGATGGTATTGGTGACAATGCTGATACTACGCCAAATGGTGATGTTGATACTGACGGCGACGGACATTTAGATAGTGTTGATGCTTTCCCTAATGATCCAACTGAATGGCTAGATACTGACGGTGACGGTCATGGTAACAACAGTGATGCTTTCCCTAATGATGCAACAGAATGGTTAGACTCTGACGGCGATGGTTACGGTAACAACAGCGACGCTTTCCCTAATGATGCAACAGAATGGTTAGATACTGACGGCGATGGTCACGGTAACAACAGTGATGTTTTCCCTAATGATGCAACTGAATGGTTAGACTCTGACGGTGACGGCATGGGTGATAACTCTGACCCGTATCCAAATGATGCAACTAACGGCGGCGGTGTTACCGTACCTGATTGTGGCGCAGCAACTATTACTAGTGGCAAATTAACACTGGAAAATAACGAATGTGTTGCAGGCGGTCGTGGTTCATTCTACGTATGGGTTGAAGCGGATAATACCCAGCTGTTCTTAAGCACTGCTGGTGGTAACGGTGATGTCGGTATTTATTTTAATGCAGATAATTGGGCTACCACAGCAAATGCGCAAGGGTCTTCTGCAGCTGTAGGCACAACGCAGTCCTTGCAAGTTACTGCAAACCGAGGCTGGCGCTACATTACTTTAGAAAGTACCAGTAATTATGCTGATGTAACTTTCAAAGTAAGCTTAACTGGCGAAGTAACTCCACCAGTAGAGCCGCCAGTAACGGGTACAATTGCTAACGCTTGTACTACATTAGCACCATTTACTTATGGTGCTTTAGAAACAGGTGCTGCGGTTTGTTCGGGTAATGGCCATAATAGTTATTACATCTATTTAGATGACAGTGTTACCAGTATTGAAGTGAATACTGCCCACGGTACTGGTGCAGTTGAGCTTTATACCGGAACTAGCTGGCCAACTGCGGCTAGTCATAGTCATAAGTCTACAAATGCAGGTACTACTGAGCAAAGCATCACTGTTAATAACCCACCAACAGGTTGGTTCTATATTGCAGTTGAGAGCGCAGGAAGTGACGTAGCTGTGCAAGTTGATGTGAAATAGCATAAAAAGCTAAAAGTAGTAAGCACTGGTAACGGTATTTACTAAAACAAAACGGGCCATTTGGCCCGTTTTTTTATGCTAGTTAAAAATGCAGTGTTAAATTTACGGGTGAGTTTTATTACCTACCGACCATGACATAGTGATTTTTGCACCATTGTCAGTATTTTCTAAGGTGAAGTCACCGCCATGATTACGGGTTATTTCCGCACAAAGCGACAAACCTATACCTGAGCCATGACTTTTAGTGGTGTAAAAGGTGTTAAAGCATTATCAAGGTTAGCAAAGCCTGGACCATTATCGGTTATTTCAATAATTTGCCGGCCTTGTTGATAACCTTGTGAGTTTCCTTGTTGGTAGAAAAGACTAACGCTAATCTGACAACATTCTTTATCACTCGCTTCTTGGGTATTCTTGAAAATATTAATTAATATTTGCGCCATTTGTTGTTCGTCAGCATAACATTGGCCACTACCTTGATAATGTATAGTGCAGGCCTTAGTGATCATGGCTTTGGCTTCATCAAGTAAGTTATTAAAATTAAACCAGGTCGATTTAGGCGTAGGCAGTTGGCTAAGCTGACTATATTGTTCAATAAAACTAAGTAAGCGTTCACTTCGTTGCTTGAACCGACCCAATACCATGCGCACTTGTTCTTCATTAAAACTATCGTTGCATAATAAGGTATCTGCCATTGACGCCATTGGGGTTAACGAATTACGCAATTCATGAGCTAATACCCGAATAAGGTTTTGCTGGGTAACGCTTTGTTGTTGATGCAGTGGCTGGGAAATATCTAAGGCAGAAAAATGTGACATTTTTTTTGCTGATATAGGTAGCTAATAATTTGGCATTGCCACTGTTGATTAAATTGGCTGTGCGATAAGGCATCGTTCTCCATGACAAAGCCTAAATCTGCTGCGCTGGTACCTATTAGCATAGGCTGCTGAATTTTATCTTTCATGGCAATATTTCGATAGCTTAGCTGAGTATTTTCATCGAACAAACACACTGGAATAGGCCAAGAGTCGAGAATGTGGCTAAGGACATTTTCCAGTGTTTGGTTTTGTTGTGCTTTGTCGGCATTACCTATGGCGAGTGCCGATATTTCTTGCTGTAATTCAGCCAGTAAATTGTCTTTGTGTTGCACTTTAAAGCGTAGGTTGGTTTCACCCTCAAGGATCACTTGCGTATAGGTAGTTAGCTGCATAATAGTTTGTCGCCAGAAATGATAACTTCGCCAAGCAAGCCAGATAAGAGGATAAGCAAGGAAGAACAGTAAAGTAGCAATTGCCAACTTACTCCAGCCCATCTTATAAGTAAGCGCAGCTGTTAAGCTGAATATAATGGTGAGTGTGCAAGCTAAGCCAAAAGCTAGCCATTGCTCATGACTTAGCTTTAAAGCGAATGGTTTAACTGGCGTTTTAGCACTACCTGCTTTAATGTTATTCGGCATGATGAATGGCAAGTTTTTCTAGGCGTCGGTAGAGCGCATTACGAGAAATATCTAATAATTTTGCCGCTTCTATTACTTGACCGCCAGTAACCGCCATGGCTTTTTCAATCAGCTGTTTTTCTGCTGGTTCTAGCGGTTGTAATACCACTTCATCGCTAATGTTATTGGCATTATCTAATAACAGTTGTAGCGCCGTTATTTCATTGGTAGTGCTAAGCAGCACAGCACGTTCAATAACATGGCTTAATTCTCGGATATTCCCGGGCCAATTATGTTGTTTTAATTTATTGAGCGCGCAAGCACTGATAGTTAAAGTTTGCTTACGATACTTAGCGCAATTTTCATAAAGTTTCACTGTAATTCTTAACTGATGAAAGTAGTAAATAAATAACTGTGCCAAAATTGTAATTGTAATTGTAATTGTAATTAAATCAGTGCTTTTGTTGGTTTGTGTAAAGTAAATTGTGTTCGTTTTTAAAAGGCTGATATTCGAAAGTGAATTCATTTATGAGTTTTTTTATGAACGTGATGCCAGTCTTGTTGGTAGCGGTTGTTCGTCTTATTTACCTTAGCGGTTGTAATGTGGTGTAATGTTATCTCTTTGGCATCTGGGATAGGTTAACTTAAGTTGTCGAGCAAAAAAATATAGCAATGGAAAGTGGTGTTTAGCTGCTAATCACAGGGTAAATTAATTTACATGTCATTGCTTGAACAAGCTGAAGTTTGTTGGTAACAGGGGTATTATATGCGGCATAGAAAATAGTTTTTAAAGTTGTGCCAATGCTATGTCTAAACGGTGCTTAGGTTAGGTTTATCTAGCGATTTTATTACTTCATCGATGCAGAGCAGAAAATATGACTGAAGCGCTACCACTGACCATTAAAGTAAATAATGACTTACTCGACAAGTTACCCAAAATAAAATCCATTAGCAATAAGCTTGAGGCACAGTTTAATTTTCAAACCTTAACAGCTAATTGGTATGGCAATGAAGATGATATTTTAATTATTCAGTTATCTTTAGAAACGCCCACCAGTTTTAATAAGCGGCAAAAAGAGATTGAAAAATCACCCGCAAGTGCAGTCATTATTAGCTATTTATCTGATGACGTGATTAGCAGCTTTAATGAAGCTGAGCAGCAATTACTTTGTATTATAGCGATTACTGACTCAGAGCAGACCTTACTCGAATTGCAGCCAAAGATACTCACTGGTTTTATCGAGAAAAAGTTACATAAAGTACTTAATTTAATCGCTCAGCAGCAGTCCCTGGCTAGCATATAATTGTTAGCATCTCTGGGGGGAAATAAAGTTTATGGCTATTAATACCACACGCTTAGATCGTTTTATTAGTGAGTTCTGCAAATTTAACCGCAAAGCTGTACGTTTGGTTTTAGCGCAAAAGCGCGTTTATGTCGATGGTGTGTTAGCAAGTGATATTGCGCAACTTGTTGATCAGTTTTCACATATCACCTTAGATAATGCGGTCTTACAAGCGAATAAAACATATTACATTATGCTCAATAAGCCTGTGGGTGTTGTTTGCGCCACCAAAGATGACAAACATAAAACAGTCATTGATTTACTTATTGGACAGTTTGATCAGGAAACTCGAGAGAGTTTACACATAGTTGGGCGCCTCGATTTAAATACTTCGGGCTTAGTGTTATTAACTAATGATAGTCGTTGGTCGGAGCGTCTCACCTCTCCTAAGCATAAGGTGGCCAAGCATTACCATGTGACACTGGAGAAGCAGCTAACCGATGAATACATCAGTGCTTTTGCTCAAGGTATGTATTTTTCCTATGAAAAAATAACCACACAACCGGCAGAACTGGAGATTATTTGCCCTTTTGAGGCCAAGGTGATTTTAACCGAAGGGCGTTATCATCAAATAAAACGTATGTTCGGGCGCTTTGATAATAAAGTTGTCGCATTACATCGTTATGCTATTGGCCAGTTGAGCTTAGATGAAACATTAAGCAGCGGTGCAAGTCGGCCGTTATCGGCATCAGAAGTGGTTAACATAAGTGCTTAAAAATGAATCTAAAATTGAGTTTTTTACTGGTAGTTGATTGATATTGTTAGTAATAATATCGGCACTCGCATTTTAGTCTTGCTTGGGTATAATGTCATAGCGTAAAAGAATGTTTCAAAGTTGAATAAATTGTTAATGGAATTGTTAAATGAATAAATCATTGTTATTAGTTGTGCCGATTATTATCTTATTGGCTAGTTGTTCGAGTGTTGATAATGCCTGTGAAGATGTCACCCTAGCATCGGAACAAATTCAACAGTGTCAGGCATTGCATAAGAAAATTGTTAATGCCAAAGGTGATGTACTTATTCGTACCGAGTTAGAGCGTCGCTACCAACAAGATTGTATTGAAATTCGTTATTACCGTGATGAACATCAAGCGGCTATCTGCGGTAATAAACATAAGATAAAAGCAGTGAATAAATCAGCTGATGTAGAAGCGCAGCAATAAGCAAACTCCCTTATGTTTGTTAATTTATTTATCCAATGCTTAATAGATACGAGAGCGAAATAATTAAACGGTATGGTAATTTTGAAAGCAGAAAATCAACAGACTAAGATGAGTAAATCTGCAGAACAGTTAATACATGCTAAAGAAGCAAGTATTGTTAAGCTATCTGAAGATGTTGATTTTTTAGAGAAACAAAATGCCGACTTACAAGCCCGTTATACCGCATTATTTAAACTTAATCACTTATCACAAGAGTGTAATGATCTAGATAGCTTCTACCCGCAAGTGCATAGCACCATTGCCTCTTTGATGACCGCAGAAAACTTTTTTATTGTTTTATACGATCAAACGTTTGACACCTTAGAGTTTGTCTATTTTATTGATGAAAAAGATGAAAAACCTCCAGGGCTTATTGATTATCAAGATTATGAGGGCTCACTTACAAATTTAGTCATTGAGTCGAAACAGCCGTTATTACTGACGCCAGAATTAGAAAAACAACTGTTTGATAATTATAAAATTAAGCCGTTTGGCGCCCAAGGTAATGACTGGTTAGGTGTGCCATTACTGCACAATGGCCTAGTTATAGGCACAATCACCATACAAAGTTATGACGAAAATATTCGCTATAATGATGCTGATTTAAATCTGCTTACCTTTGCCGCTCAACATGTTGTTGGTGCTATGGTGCGTTTACAAGATCAGCAACGTTTAAAAAATGCGGTTAACGCCCGTACTAAAGAGTTAATGGCGCAAATTCGTGAGCGAGAAAAGTCAGAATTATTACAAGAGTCATTATATCGAATCTCCGAGTTAACTACGGATATCGAACTCGATATAGATACCTTTTATAGTAAGGTGCACAATATTATTGGTCAGTTGATCAATGCTAAGAATTTCTTCATTGCTAAATATGAACATGATAGCCAAATGTTGTATTTTTCTTATTATGAAGATGAACATCCCAGTAATTTAATTAAAGATTTCCAACCGAGGAAGCTCTCTAACGGCTATTCCGAGTTAGTGTTGCGCCGCCGAGCAACGGTGTTATTGACCTATCATGAAATGATGAGCTTGCACCTTGCCGGTGAAACGGCTAAACCACAAGACGATATTCATTCTTGGCTTGGCGTGCCGCTGATTTATTCAGGGCAGTTACTCGGTGTTATGGTGCTACAAAGTTACCATTATAAAACCACTTACAATCAACAAGATGCCGAACTGCTTAATTTCGTTTCTAACCATGTTTCTGTGGCCATTAAACGCCGAGAGTTAGCCGATTTTGAGCGACGTAGTCATGAATTACTTGAGCAGCAAGTTAAACTGCGCACCTTGGCGCTTGAAGATGAGATAACCCAGCGTAAACAAGCGGAGAAATTATTAAAGCACACGGCCGCCCATGATAGTTTAACCGGGCTACCGAACCGAACTGTGTTTCTTGATTTACTTAATCACGCGATTGCCTGTGCTAAGCGCAAAGATGATTTTTCTTTTGCGGTACTATTTTTAGACTTAGACCGTTTTAAAGTGGTTAATGACAGTTTAGGGCATCATGCGGGCGATTTGCTATTAAAAATAATCGCCCGAGAATTACTGGCTATTGTTCGTGATAAAGATACCGTTGCTCGCTTAGGTGGCGATGAATTTGTCATTTTAATTGAAGACTTACCTTCAAATGATGAAGCTTTTGACGTAGCAGAGCGCATCACCACATTTCTGCAAGAACCCTTTACCATCGATAATCAGTTGGTATACACAGGGACTAGTATTGGTATTTCATTTAGCAATAAACGTTACGATGATGCCAATACCATGCTAAGAGATGCTGATACAGCTATGTATCATGCCAAAGATAATGGCAGAGGGCGTTATGAAGTCTTTGATGACAGTATGCATCAAAAAGTACAAAACGCCTTAAGTCTTGAAGCAGATATTCGTGAAGCGATTGCTTGGCAGGAGTTTATTCCTTATTTTCAACCAATTATTCAACTCGATAACCGAGAGCTTAAAGGGTTTGAGGCCTTAGCTCGCTGGCAAAGTACTAAACGCGGTTTTGTGTACCCTAATGATTTTATCCCATTGGCTGAAGAAACCGACTTAATTCAAGCCATTGATCTACAGATTATTGAAAAAGCTTGTCAGCAGTTGAAGCTTTGGCAAGATGAGTTAGGTTGTGATGATCTTTATGTCAGTTGTAATTTATTTTCTAAGCAGTTTTTTAGTACTAGCTTACCGCATGATATTGAAAAGGTGTTGCAAGAAACAGGGTTAGCGCCGCACAACTTACGGGTTGAGTTAACCGAGCGCGCATTGTTGGAAAATGCTGAAATAGTACTGACAAATATGCAAGCCTTGAAAGATATGGGCGTGAAAATATTGCTCGATGACTTTGGTACTGGCTACTCAAGTTTAGGTTATTTGCACCGCTTCCCCATTGATATACTAAAAATTGATCGCTCCTTTATTAGTAATGTCCATGAGCATGAAAATCATAGTGCCATTATTCGTACCATAGTCGATTTAGCTAATAACTTACAAATGGCTACTGTCGGTGAAGGCATAGAAAATTTAGCCGATGCTGAGTTATTGCAAGAGAAAGGCTGCATATACGGACAAGGCTATTATTTTGCCAAACCGATGTCGCCAAAAGATGCCACTGACTATATTATTGAGAAAATAACTAATTAAATAGCCAAGTAAATAGCTAAGTAACTCACTTGGTAAGAATCCACTCCCTTCGACAATCTGTCAGCTTACAAATCATCCAACAACTCATTAGATGGATGGTTTTCAGTATATTATTCTGACAATTCGTCATTTAACCCTAGAATAATTCGGAAAACTCGTAAAATAACCAGCACATTCTGTGGCTGTTCTCCTAAACTTCGCTTATATATTTAATGTTGTCACTTATTAATATTTTATTTATTAATAGGAATTCGACTATAACTAAAGCAGGAATTAGCCTGCTTGCATTTAAGGAAATAGCCATGCTTTTTACTGGTTCATTAATCACTGATTGCCCGATTAGACAAAAAATTCGTGAATTTTATCGTATCGATGAAAATGTTGCCGTTGACCATATTCTACCTATTGCTGAAGTTAACGTTAGTGCCCGAAGTCGTGCTTGGGAACGTGCCCGTAAGATGGTAGTGCAAATTCGTCAAGACCAGGAAGGTAAAGGCGCAATTGATGCGTTACTAAATGAGTATTCACTTTCTTCAGAAGAAGGTGTGGTATTAATGTGTTTGGCGGAAGCGTTATTACGTGTGCCAGATAAACATACGCAAGATGAACTTATTCGCGATAAAATTTCTCAAGGTCAATGGAGTTCTCACTTAGGAGCTAGTGACTCTATATTTGTTAATGCTTCATCATGGGGCTTGTTATTGACTGGCTCTATGGTTGATTACGCCGATAAACGTAAAAAAGATCACTTTGGTTTATTGAAAAAAACTATTGGCCGTTTAGGTGAACCCGTAATTCGTAAATCAATGAACTATGCCATGAAAATTATGGGTAAGCAGTTCGTTATGGGTGAAACCATTAAAGCAGCTACCGTGCGTGCAGCGACCAAAGAGCAGCAAGGTTATGTTTATTCATACGATATGCTGGGTGAAGGTGCACGTACTATGGCTGATGCCGATAAGTACTTTAAAGCTTATCAAGATGCTATTACTGCCATTGGTGAGGTAGCCGTTGCTTCAGGTAAAAATGATCCACGTAAAGTACCTGGTATTTCAATTAAATTATCTGCTATTCACCCGCGTTATGAGTTTTCTCATAAAGGCCGAGTCATGGCAGAAATAGTACCTAAGTTAAAGGCGTTATGTTTACAAGCTAAGCAATACAATATTGGCTTAACGGTTGATGCTGAAGAATCAGAACGCTTAGATATCTCATTAGATATTATTGAAGCTGTATTTAGTGATAGTGACCTAGGTGATTGGCAAGGCTTTGGTTTAGCACTACAAGCTTACCAAAAACGTGCCATTTTTGTGGTTGAGTGGTTACGTGATTTAACCTTGCGCACGAACAGAAAAATGATGGTGCGTTTAGTTAAAGGTGCTTATTGGGATACTGAGATTAAAAATGCTCAAAAAGATGGCTTAAGTCATTTCCCTGTTTTTACCCGTAAGTCATCTACAGATGTTTCTTATCATGCTTGTGCCAACAAATTATTAGCATACCGCGATACTATTTACCCACAATTTGCCACACATAATGCTTACACAGCGGCAACTATTGTTGAACTCGCTGGCGATGATAAAGCTGGCTTTGAATTCCAATGTTTACATGGCATGGGTGATTCGCTGTACGATCAAATTGTTAAAGATGAAAGCATTCAATGTCGAATTTATGCGCCAGTAGGCCATCATGAAGACTTACTTGCCTACTTGGTACGCCGTTTATTAGAAAATGGTGCTAACTCATCTTTTGTTAATGCCATCGTTGATGAGTCGCAACCGGTTGAATCATTATTAGAAGATCCGGTAGAAAAAACTCAGCGTTTAAAAGCTAAATACAATAATCAAATCATGATGCCTATTGATCTGTATCGTGGTGAAGAGAAAGTTGAAGGAACGCAAGGTCGTGATAATTCTAAGGGTTTAGACTTAAGCGATATTAATGAAATTACGCCACTAAAAGCGTCTTTAGATACTTGGTTTGTTGAGCATTTACTTAACAAAAATGATGTACCTGAAGGGGCTAATGCGGTGATGAACCCAGCTAAGCGCTCTGAAATCATTGGTTTCCATCAACATGCTAGCAAAGATGATATGTTGGCAATGATTGATAAAGCTGACACTGCGTTTACTACTTGGTCACAAACACCTGTCACTGAACGTGCCGCGTTACTGTGCCGCATTGCTGATATTTTAGAACGCCATACCGATGAGCTTATCGCTTTGTGTATCAAAGAAGCCGGAAAAGTTGCTCAAGATGGTATTGATGAAGTACGTGAGGCCGTTGATTTTTGTCGTTACTACGCCGCTCGCGCGATTGAATTAAGCGATGATGAAAGACTAGAAGCACGTGGCGTCGTCTTATGTATTAGCCCGTGGAACTTCCCGCTAGCTATTTTCTTAGGGCAAGTCGCTGCGGCAATTGCTACAGGTAATACCGTGCTAGCAAAACCTGCGGAGCAAACCGGTTTAATTGCCTTACGTACCATTGAATTAATGAAGTCTGTTGGTTTACCTGAAAACGTAGTACAAGCGGTTATAGCGCGCGGTAGTGCGGTAGGTAATACTATTATTCCTGATAGCCGTGTGCAAACCGTTATGTTTACTGGCTCGACAGAAACAGGCACATTAATTTCACAAACGCTAGCTGAACGTGGTGGCGATCAAGTGCCATTAATTGCTGAGACTGGTGGTCAAAACTGTATGATCGTTGACTCAACGGCTTTACCTGAGCAAGTGGTAGACGATGTTATTTCATCGGGTTTCCAGAGTGCCGGTCAACGTTGTTCGGCACTACGTGTACTGTTTTTACAAGAAGACATTGCTGATGATGTTATTACTATGCTGCAAGGTGCTTTAGCCGAATTACATATTGGTAATCCTGCTAAATTGAGCACCGATGTTGGCCCGGTAATTGATCAAAAAGCCCTTGATGCGCTTAATGCACACGCCGATTATATGAAGTCTCATGGTAAATTATTATACCAATGTGAGTTTTCTGATGAAGTAGTCGATGAAGAAGGTCACTTCTTCTTTGCGCCACGTTTATATGAAATTGATGATATTAGCGTATTGAAAAAAGAGGTTTTTGGTCCTTGTGTACATATTGTTCGTTTCAAAGGTGATGAAATTGAAAGTGTTGTTGATAAAATCAATGGCACAGGTTTTGGTCTTACTATGGGCATTCATACACGTATTGAGCAAAGAGCCATTGAACTAGCAAAATTATCGCGTGCCGGTAATATATACATTAACCGTAATATGATTGGCGCTGTTGTTGGTGTACAGCCTTTTGGTGGTCGTGGTCTTTCGGGTACTGGTCCAAAAGCGGGTGGTCCAAGTTACCTAACGCGTTTAGTTAAAGAAAAGGCAACACCAGACGCTAACAGCTTTAATTTACAGACAGAAAAAATTGCTAACTTAACTGGCAGTGCCGCAGAGAGCCATGAAGCAACGCGCTTAATGGAGAAAGCCAATTGGGCCGAGAAAGAGTGGCGTTCATCTGAATTAAACACTCGTATTTCTTGTGTGCGTCAGTTACTTGCTAAAATTGCCCACGTAGAAATTGTTGATGATTTAGCCGATGATTTAAACCGTACATTAGCAGCAGCACGTTCGCAGCTTATTAATATTGAAAAGCGTTTGAAAAAACCACAAGAGTTACCTGGTCCAACAGGTGAATCCAATATTATTTACTTGGAAAACCGCGGTAATATTATTTGTTATGCCGATGAGAAAGTCAGCTTCCACTTCTGGGTACAATCGATAGTGACAGCGCTTGCTACTGGTAATACCGTTATTACTGTTGTTTCTGACTTGTTCTACCAAGAAGCACTAGCCTTTAGAGATAAGTTTAATGCTACCGGTGCCAGTAAAGGTGTTTTTCAAGTGGCTAAATTATGTCACTTAGAAACTTTGCTAGCTCACCCTGCTTTGTCGGGTGTGGTGGTTGATAGTAATTGTGAGAATAAGCACTATGTGAGTGAAAAATTAGCACAACGTTATGGCGCTATTTTACCGGTAATAAGCTCTGAGTATTTTGATAACTTAATTCAGCGCTTAATTACCGAGAAAACCATTAGCATAGATACTACCGCCTCAGGTGGTAATACTTCACTAATGACCATGGTTGAAGAAGACTAGTTAGTTGATGTAACAATTGATTGGTTGGTTAATATAAAGCGCGAACTTTACTCTTGAGTAGAGTTCGCGTTTTTTGTTCTTTTTCTGCTAAGATTGCACTAATATTGATATGGAAATATTAATAATAACCCCTACTAAATAGTGTTTATATGACTAATAACAAAACAAAGCCCTTAGATCGTATTGATAGAGTTATCTTATCTACGCTACAAGCCGATGGTAGAATTTCAAATGTTGAGTTAGCTAAAAAGGTTAACTTAAGTGCTAGCCCTTGTTTAGATCGAGTCAAGCGCTTAGAAACCGAAGGTTATATTGAGCGTTACGGGGCCTTTTTATCTGCTAGTAAACTGAATTACAGCATGACTGCCTTTGTGCAGGTGACTTTAAACCGCAGCACTTCCGATACTTTTAAGATATTTAAAAAAGAAGTGGTAACCATTAAAGAAGTGGTCGAATGTCATTTGATTGCCGGTGGTTATGACTATTTATTGAAAATTCGTTTTGCTGATATGGAAGGTTACCGGCAAGTATTAGAAAAAATAACGGATTTACCTGCCATAGCACAAACAAGTACTTATATGGTGACAGAACATATCAAACATGACAGAGGCGTACCGTTTGATTAGCTTAACCTTACTTAGCTAAGCTTGATTTGCGGTAATTGTCTGATTTTAAGATAAAATTAACATTGTTAAGCGGATATAGCTTTGCTATATATTTAAGGTCTATATTTATAAAAATTTACTTCCAGGATCTTATCTCAAGGAGCTACTATGAACGCACATGAATATGCATTACAAGCTAACGGCTCGTTTGCTCTACCTGATGCCTGCTTTAAAGTAAAAGCCTTAATGGCCGATGACAGCGCTGAAATTTCTGATTTTGCTGATGTTATTGGTATTGATCCTTCGATGACCTCTCGATTATTACAAATAGCCAACAGTGCCATTTATAGCTTCCCTGGCGAAATTAGTACTATTTCGCGGGCGATTACCATCATTGGCACGCAAGCTATTTATAATATGATGTTGGTCGATGTTGCAGCTTCAGCGTTTAAGCACTTTGAAAATCAAGCCATAAACTTAAAGCGCTTTTGGCGAATGAGTGTTTACTGTGGCCTGGCCTCTAAAAACCTTGCCATTAGTGCCGGTAAACGTGATATTGAGCGCTTATTTATTGCCGGCTTATTACAAAATTTCGGCGAGTTATTAGTCGCTAAAATAAATCCAGAAATTGCTCAACGTTGTGAGAAATATGGTAAAGATCAACTACCTTGGCAGTTGCAAGAGCTTGCCTTAGGTTTTACCTATACGGATGTCTCTGCTGATTTACTAAAAATATGGCAACTGCCCGAAAAAATTATTATACCTATTCGCCATTTTAATGCTGCAGCGAGTATCGAAATTAATCAAGATGTTAAAATTCTAAATTTGGCTTCCCGGCTTGCGTTAATTGATAGCCACAGTAGCGAATTTTCTTATGATGATGTTATTGATGAATCGTTATGTCGGTCACTGGGCCTGTCTGCTGAGGATCTAGCGCAAGCTGCCGAGTTTGCCGAAAATGAAGCAACCAGTATTTTATCTATTATGAATCCAAAACTATTTTCTAAATAAATCATCTCGATTCAAAGGGTGTTTATGCCGCTAATCTAACGTTTTCTAACCAAAACTTACTGAGCTTTGGCTTCTGGATAATCAGTGGTTCCTTTTAAGTGCTCCATTGTCAGAGATTACTTTTCAGCGTTCATTTTCCAAAGGTTATTTTTTAGAGGAATTTTAACTTGAAATACGGCTCGATAAGCTTGATTAAAGTTTACTAAATCATTGTTATCTAAATAACGGGTGTGTGCCTGATAAAAGCTATAACTAAGATAAAGATTTTGTAATGATTTATTAATATCAGCGATGATTTTTTGACCTGAAGGGCCCTTGTTACAAGCGACATAACCAATAATATATCCTGGCGATCCCGCTATCTCTAACGAGTCTAGCGTGATAGTTGTTACTGAATTTTTTAGTGCCTCATTAACACTAATTGGATAATCAATAATGTAATCAATGCGATTTTTTAATAGCATTTTGACCAGCGAAGTAGTGGACTCACCGCCACTCCTAATCACTAGATTATGTTCCGCCAAGCTAGCTATTTGCTTATCTAAGAACACCCCCAAAGACCTGCCTCTATCAATGCCTAAAGTATCAGTAGAATTACTGGTAAATAACGAAGCTAATGATATCAACTGCTGGTCTTTATTTAGGGCACTTTGCGGTAGAGCGTTAGCTATAGAATTTCCTTTATAATAAAGACGTAAATCTAAAGCAATATTAAGCGGTAAACTAAAAATATTATCCCTTAAACGTTCGGGCGTTTTAACTCTATTTGGCGAACAACTGTTGGGAAGTTTTTTTAATAGCCTTGCGATACTCGGGCTTTGGGCAAATTCAACGCTAAATTGGTATTGCGGTAAGGATTTCATCAACAAGCGCGTGGTATCTATTACCGTAGAGGTTGGCACTCTAGTGGTTTGATTTAACAGGCTAGAATTTTTTTCATCATAGCTGAACCAGTATATTTTATCTCGTGCATTGCTCGTCGGGCAATAACAACAAAAAAATAATAAAATGATAATTATGAAAGATTTTTGCATTAAATAGCTGACCTGTAAGTGAGTTATGGTTTTATCTGCTGATAAACCGAGTCATTTAACAGTAGAAAAAGCCCAGATATTAGATGTTTTACTTGAGTCCGTAATTAAGAATATACACAGTAGCACTTTGTTATTTTATTGATCAAAGTATAGCTTAGCTAAAAAGAAGACAAAGTTGTTAAAGCTTGTTAGCATCGAGAGATCAGTTTTATCACGTTATCATAATAATTATAAAAAAGGATAAGTATGTCGGCTTCAAGAGAGCACTTTAGCTCACGAATTGGATTTATTTTAGCAGCCGCAGGCTCTGCCGTGGGTATTGGCAATTTAGTTGGCTTTCCGGTCAATGCCGCGAAAAATGGTGGCGGAGCATTTTTACTAATGTATGCGCTTTTTGTTTTTCTTATTTGTTTACCTGTGATGATTGCTGAAATGGCCGTTGGCCGCAATACCGCTAAAGAGCCTGTTGGAGCATTTAAAAGCTTAAGCCAGGGCAGTAAGTTTTGGGGGGCTGCTGGCTTCTTAGGTGTATTGACTCCGTTTATGATTGCTGTTTTTTATATGGTTATCACGGTGTGGATTTTTGGTTATATTGTTTTAACGCTAACTGGGCATTTAGACTACCTAGCAAGTGGTGCCGGCTTTGGTGAGTTTATTAACAGTCCTTATCTGTATCTTGCCTTAGTCGCAGTAGCAGGCATTGTTAGCTTTATTCTGGCCGCAGGGGTAAAAGATGGCATTGAAAGAGCCGCTAAAACCTTAATGCCGACTTTGTTGGTGATGCTGATAATAATGGTGGCATTTGTCTTAACTCTTGATAATGCCATGGCAGGTGTGACTTTCTTCTTAGTACCTGATATTAGTAAAATAACGCCGAGCGTGGTTAATGGCGCTTTATCACAAGCCTTTTTCTCCTTGTCTTTAGGTATGGGCATATTGCTAACGTATGGCTCCTATATAAATAAAGAAACCAATATTCCTAACTCGGCCAAGCTGGTAGCACTTACCGATACTGGTGTGGCATTTATTGCGGGTTTGATGATTCTACCGGCGGTATTTTCCTTTAATCCTGAAATTAATCCTGCTGAACTCAGTGACAGTTCAGTATCATTAATCTTTACTTTCTTACCGAAAATATTTTTAGCTCTGCAAACCTCATTAGGTTATGTTGGTGCTAGTGCAGTAGCCGCTTTCTTTTTCTTATTAGTTTTCTTTGCCGCTATTACATCATTGGTCTCTATCATAGAAGTACCGGTCTCATATTTAGTTACTGAGAAAAAACAAAGCCGTAAAAAAGCCTTAGGTTATTTAACCGTTACTGCTGGGATATTAACTTTATTTGCCATGGCGTCTTTTGGTATGGTGTCATTTTTTACTGAGTTCACTTCCTATGCCGGTGGAACTAAGTCATTTTTTGATGTTGTTTATGATGTTTTCTACGATACGATTTTACCGCTGAATGGCTTTTTAATTTGTGTTTTTGTTAGCTATCGCTGGAAGAAGAAGCAATTATCGGAAGAGCTAAGTATTGGTAATGAAAATTATAAAGGCTCATGGGTAGAGAAATATATTAACTTTTCATTGGGTACTTTTATCCCAGCCATAGTTTTACTTATCTTTATTAATACCGTAACAACTAAATTCTTCGCGGTAAGCCTGTTTGGTTTTTAGTTAAGCACTCCAGCTGATATAAACGCTCTAACCGATTTAAACGCTCAATAATAACTTAATAGATTTAGTATTAATGTTATTATTGGGCGTTTTTTACTTTTAACTATTAGTTATTAAATATCCGAACCTCAGCCAAGATAGAACATATTACCAGCCATGATTGAACATATTACTAGTACCGACTTTACCGACGTCCAACGACTATTTCATGGTCGAGGACATGCTTTCCCTAACTTAAACCACGTTAATGTTGATTGGTTATCGCCTGTTATTCTTATCACCTTATATCAAGCGGTAGATAGCAAATGGCTGGCAGAGCAAGCGAACGCATTAAAAGCCTTAGTTAAAGAGTGTCGCTCGGTGCAAGTACAGCATCGCTATGAAAAATTTTCTCCAACAGAATTATTACTCGGAGAGCCCATAAGTAATACTGTGGTCAGTGAGCAAGGGCTTAATTATCATATCGAGTTTGGCAAGGCACAAAATAGTGGCTTATTTTTGGATATGAGTAATGGTAGAGCCTGGCTAAGGCAGCATGCACAAGATAAAAATGTTCTAAACCTATTTGCTTATACCTGTGCTTTTTCTTTAAGTGCTATCGCTGGTGGCGCCAGCAAGACAGTTAATATCGATTTAAGTAAAGCCTCGTTAAGTAAGGGGCGAGAAAATCACCAGCTTAACTTGTTGGCTAAAAAACAGGGTAAACACATTGTTTTTGAAGGTGTCGATATTTTCAAGTCTAACAGCCGTATTAAAAAATATGGCCCTTATGATATTTTAATCTGCGATCCGCCGTCATTCCAGAAAGGTAGTGTCAATATTGAGCGTGACTACGCCAAGATAATTCGCCGTATTCCACAGTGGATGAACCCCGGTGCAACCTTGATGTTATGTTTAAACTCCCCAGATTTAGATGACAACTTTTTAAAAGCAGAAGTGGCGCGTGAATGCCCTGATTGTAAATTTGAGCAGCGCATAGAAAACCCTGAAGTCTTTAAAGAAGCACATGAGGGTAAAGGCCTTAAAGTTTTGATCTTTACTTATCAGCCAAGTTAACAATATGAATTTCTTTAAGGGCTAGCTTTGCGGGTTTGCCGTTCAATGGTTTTAATGCGCCAAAAACGGGCAAATCTGGGGATACCTGCCTGTGTTAGTCCGTTGTATTTAAAGGTAACGGTAGTACCAACCTCTGGCGGATTGGCTCGTTGGTAATCACTAAAGCCAGAGCCTATCTTGAAAACAACGCCATTTGCTAATTTAACTTCAATGGCGCCAAGCTGCCCTTGATACTTACCTTTTCCCTTGGTATGAGCAATGACAGTAGCTTCTGCATCTTGATTTTTCTTCAGCTTCATTAATGCGGAGTTACGGCCAGTTTTATAGTGGCCACTGGCAAGGTGTAGCATAAGTCCTTCACCTTGCGTTGTGACTACGTCATTCAATTTATCCTCAAGGGCACTTAAACTGTAAAATCGCACTTGGCTGATCATAGCTAAATAGGGTGATTGGATCTGTGTTAATAAAGCCCGCATCTTTTTAACCCGTTTGCTAAAGTCTCCAGGGTGGTTTGGTAGATCAAACATCATAAAACGGATATTTCGCCAGCAGCTAATTGTTTGATTTTCTTCTGCCTGTTGTTTACTCACACAGGAAAGTAATGATTGAAATTGACCGCGTGCTATCCATAATTCACCATCCATAGGGTGAGTAGGCCAGTATTGAGTGAACCAAGTAGGGCTGTTAATTAAGTTACCTTGGCGAGTGATTAATTGTTTGCCATCCCAATAACCGCGTACACCATCAAGTTTTTCAGAAACAAAGTATTGACTAATATCCGCTACTTTACGATAGCTAATAGCATGCTGTAGCTTAGGTTTGCTAGGCTTCTTCTGCTGTTGATTTTTTTGAGGGCTCTTTTGTCGATTATCGGGCGGTTCTTGCTGTGCTTTGACGGGCGGGCCGGTTATTAAAATTAGGGTAAATAAAATAAGTAAACTGTACTTTTTCATCACTAACTTCCATGTAATTCGATCTTGGTAAAAAGTAAAGTCTAGTCTATATTTGGAAAATGAATACCTTAATGATTAAGGTCTTTAGCTGAGTGATTTCGGTTAAACTAACTAGGTTAGCAAGGATTGCTATGATGAAAAAATTTACTGTTCTTACTGTTGTATATGCCGCTATCGTAGCTGTGCTGTTAACATTTAGCACGGCTTCATCCGCTAAAAAAAGGTGCAAGCCTTTGCTAGAGAAACTCCATAATATTCAAGCTACGCAGCGTAAAAGCTACTCTTTAAAGCGAGGTCAAACTTTACGGGCCAAAGAGGATAAAGCAAGAGATAAGTGGTGGCAGTGTGAGAATAGCTCTTTAGCGTCATTTAAGTCGAAATACGGCACAAAAAAGAAAAAGTCAAAAAAGAAATCAAAGAAAAAGGTGTTGGCAAGTAAGAGTACTTATTACACAAAAATGAATAAAGAAATCTTAAATTCATCAAAGCAGCGGGTAACCTTTAATCAAGATAGCGTAATTGTCATTAAAGCAAAGTATCAAGGAGACAAGAGGCTGGCTTGGTTAAAGTTTTATCAGCAACCGATGAAGTGCCAGAGCCCCAAGAATCTTAATGTTTTTGCTTATTGCACTGAAGATAAATTACAAAAACAAGGTTTATTTGAGCAAAAGTACAGCAGATGATTTAGTGGCTGTTTTAAGCTTGGTAATCTGCTTTACTTGCATGGTATTGCTCAACCATGGTATCAATAACTTCTTGATCATAAGCACGTAAGCCACTTAATAACATGTGCTTTTTACCATGACCAATAACTTTACCATTTGATAACAAATCAAATTCAAGCCAAGCATTACCGCGTTTACCCTCTATAGATAAGCTAGTTTTAGCAAGTTGCAAAGTGACAGATTCAGCTGCTAAAGTATGTAAGTCAATAGACATAGATTGATACATTACCATAGGGCGAGCTGGGTTGATCATCACCTTATTTTCAGCCATCAACTTAACTAAAATATCAGGAAAAGTGTGACCAGAAAAATCTACATAGGCTTTTGTTAGCGCATTGATTAATGTCGGGTTATGTGTTCTTTCACCACTAACATTAACACTCAAACAGGTTTTATCTTTCTCATCTTTGATATCAAAGTTAGTGTCAATTTGCTGTGGAAAGGTTAAATGAACATTGTCGTTAACCATACCAGAAAAATTGAAGGTCATTTTTTGATGAAGCCCAGATTTTGCGATAATGATTGAAAACAATAAGTCACCGGGCACACAGAAACGTTTAGCATCGATATTATGTAAAGGGTTAAAATCATCAGCTACTTGCTTAGCAAAGTCACTAGCTTGTTGACGAGTGAAGCTGATTTTATCAGCGCTAATAGGACAATAATTTTCAATAAACATTTCTTTAATAGGCATCAGTGCAACTTCATATTGAGTAAAACATATTCGATCGCAGCATTCTAACAGCACTTTTACTTTAAATCGAAAAAATAGTGCACATCTCTAACTGAGCAGACCTGTTACTTTTGCTTATAAATACTTATGACACTGCAAGTATTAGTTTTAGGCGGCTTGATACCTACTGACTAGTTGCTCTTTTTTGGCTTTCGTGAGGTGGCGAATTTGATACTCTCTTTTGCAAGCGGAGCTTTTATTGTCTGCTGCTTCGAGGTAAGCCAAGCTAACAGGTCGTCTCGCACGGGTATATTTTGCGCCAAGTTTACTGTTATTATGTTCGGTAACTCGGCGTTGAATATCTGTGGTAACACCAGCATATAAGCTATTATCGTTACAGCGAAGTAAATAAACCCACCAAGCCGTTGTCTTGTTATGTTCTGTCATGCTCTGTGTTGTCATGTTATCTATTGTCATATAGTACAATAATCACTATCAAAGAAAGTAAAAGTAAATAATGGTAATTAAAAGTGCTTGAAATATCAAATAATGTCAGTTTGGCGGATTGGGAAATAGAGCTGAGTGCAATACGCGCTACGGGTAATGGCGGCCAACGTGTTAATAAGGTGGCAACAGCTATTCATCTGCGTTTCGATATTAAGCGTTCCTCGTTACCTGCAGTATATAAGGAGCGTTTACTTGCTTCTAAAGATAGTCGTGTAACTAAAGATGGCGTTGTTATCATCAAAGCACAGAAATTTCGTACCCAAGAAATGAATAAAGTGGATGCGCTAGCGCGTTTAAAAGATTTTATTCTATCAATGATGGTAGTACAAAAAAATCGACGAGCGACAAAACCCACCAAGGGTTCGGTGAAGAGACGCTTAGCTGGCAAAGCAAATCGGAAAGTCGTCAAACAAACACGAAAGAAAGTACAATTCTAATAGTAAAGAAAACCGCTTAAGTATTATCTTGTTATTAACAAGGTAATACTTTGAGGTTGAGCAAGCAGTAAAATTCAAAAGTCCTTTACGAAAAAACATAAAACCTGATACCCATAAAAATAGAGAGCAACTATGCCAATGAGTGAAGTCGGCGCGATAGAAAAACTTACCGCGCAACTTGATAGTAATAATTTAGTACAGTACCAACTGCCTTTAGCGAGTCTTAACAGAGATGGTACTAAGCAAAGTATTGAATTGAATCCTTTAATAGGTAAAAAAATAAGCTTACATTTTACTGGTGGTATAGCTTGTAAGCACTGTGGCAAGCGCACCAAAAAGAGTTATTCTCAGGGGTATTGTTACCCATGTATGAGCAAGCTTGCCCAATGTGACATGTGTATTATGAAGCCTGAAACTTGTCACTTTCATTTAGGTACTTGTCGTGAGCCTGAGTGGGGTGAAAAGAACTGTTTTGTCGACCATTATGTTTACTTGGCAAATAGTTCAGGCTTAAAAGTAGGCATAACCAGACACACTCAATTACCGACTCGCTGGATAGACCAAGGCGCTTGCCAGGCTTTACCTATTTTTAAAGTAAGCACGCGCTTGCAGTCGGGCCTTGTCGAAACCGCATTGGCAGAGTTTATTAGTGATAAAACCAATTGGCGTGCCATGTTAAAAGGTGAGCCTGAGCCGATAGACCTAAAGGCTAAAGCAGAAGAGTTAATCCCCGAGATTAGTTTGCGCTTATCGCAACTTAGGCTTAAATTTGGTAGTGATGCGGTGCAAGAGTTGGATGCAAATGTACAAGATATTCATTTCCCTGTAAGTGAGTACTTAACAAAAATTAGTTCTTTTAATTTTGATAAAACGCCGATAGTTTCCGGAGTATTATTGGGTATTAAAGGTCAGTACTTGATTTTTGATAAGGGTGTTATCAATATGAGAAAGTTCAGCTCATATCAAATAAGTATTGACTATTAGTTGTTTGAACTTGAGAATAACTGATTACACTTAGTTATAATTAGCCTAAGAGCAAATAGTTGAGTTAAGTAACTTAATATGTCGGGATTTTAGACTGCAGTATTTAAGGGAAAAGTATGACCGCAGATGATTATGTAGAGCAAGCTAGTGAAATTTTTGTTTTGTCTGATTCTTTTATTAGAATTAGAGAGTTAATTGATGATGAAGCATCAACCATAGATGATATTTCAGAAGTTATTCTGCTTGATCCTGCCCTTGCTGGTACAGTGCTAAAACTTGCAAATAGTCCGTTTTTTAATTATCAGGGTAAAATAGATACTATTTCTAAAGCTGTTTTGGTGTTAGGTATTACCGAAGTTTATAACCTAGTTATTGCTTTTTTTACCACTGAAGCCTTTAAGAAAATTGATGCCAACCAAGATTACCTTGATGACTTTTGGATTAAGAGTATTGATTGTGCTTTGCTAATGAAATTTTTAGGTACTAGCTTAGGCATTGTTCATGCAGAACGCTTATTTATTTTAGGTTTACTGCATAATTTAGGTGAGTTGCTTGTTCATCAAATTGCAGCCGATAAGCAGAGTGCTTGTGCAAGCCAGGATATTAATTTATTACCTTGGGTTAAACAATCTGAGGTGCTGGGCTTTACCTTTGGAGAATGCTCTGCCGGACTACTAAAAGAATGGCAATTACCTTATAGCATTTTTGCCCCCATTCGTGACCAAGATGTTGACGATTTAAGTCAATACAGTACCGAAACACAGCTGTTATATGTTGCCAAACGAGTGATGAGCAAAACTCAGGTCTTTAAAGGACAAAGTTTAGATTACAGTGATTTGTTAACCAAAGAGCAATTAGAGCTACTTTGTCTTGATAAAGACATGTTAGAAAATGCCGTTAATTATTGTGATTTAGAGCGTTTTAGTTTATTAACAATATTAAACCCTGGCGCCTCTATGCTTTATTAAGTTAACTTTCGGTTAACTACGATTTATATAAAGCCCGATAAAGGTAAATTTATCGGGCTTTTTTTGTGCAAGTAAGTAAGGCAAGCCTTGCATGATGATACAAGGCTTAATTAGCACGGCAAGATCATTATAAATTGAACTTATAGAACATGTAGCGATCAGATCAAGGCATAATAATCACCTTGGTCACC
>NZ_JABSOV010000058.1 GCF_013215345.1 Colwellia sp.
CAGGATGTACGCTAGTTCGCGGAGATAGGGATATCTAGGAGCGAGCAAAACAGGATGTACGCTAGTTCGCGGAGATAAGGATATCTAAGAGCGAGCAAAACAGGATTCCCTCTCGTTCACTGAGGCAAGTGTCTATGAGTATATCCATGAAGTGAATCTATTTACTTTCCTATGCAGCTGACTATATTTTTAAACTCAGTTGCAATGCCGCGCCGATAGTATCGTTATCGCCGGTGAAAGCGGCAATATCAATGGCAAAGACATCCCAAGGTGAAATACCAATACCAGCAGTGTAAATATCATCATCAACATCGTTTAAGTCAGTGCGATAACCTAAGCGAAATTGAATATGTTCGTAGAAACGAAACTCTGCACCTGCACCAGCATATTTTGACGGCGCTAAAGAGGCAAACTGCTCTCGGTCGGTTAAGTCTATTTCTGTCGCTAAGCTTAGCCAGTCATTTTGATAACTTAAGCCAAAGCTACTGGTCATTTTTAAGGTAAAGGTAATACCTTGTTCAACATGATGTACGGTTTGTTTAATCAAGTTGTTGGTAACAAGCGCAGCGTGCCATTGACGCTCTACTCCCCAAGCGAGATATAAACCTAAGTCAATATTACTGCCACTTTCATCGGTGATATTCTCATCATCGGTAATTTCAAAGTCATCATCATCAAAGTCACTAATTTGCACGCGATTAAAATAAAGATCAACGCGTTGGTACTTTAATTTTGCGCCAATACTTAAATCATAATTGGCGTGTTTAACCGCAGGGTAAGCGGCCATAACACCAGCTTCGGCAATTGAGTAACCTACGGCTGTAGTGGCCGATTCAAGGTTATTTAGGTTTAAGTTACAATCAAGCATATTGGTACAGTCATTCACCGCTTGGTCTAGTATAGCTTCATCACCTCCACTGTAATCCATGGTACCGCCGATGCGACCATATTGATTAGTGAAAAAGCCAATGCTTATATACTGGTTGGGAATGAGAATTTGGAAATTCAAACCATTGCGGATCTTAACAACTTTACCATCGATTTTTTTAAAGTCAGTAATAATAACATCTACTTGCTCATTTAAATTATTATAATAATTCTGCTGTTGCTCTGATGATTGGAAATTTTGCAATTGAATTCCGTTAATGTCATCGGCTAATTTATCAAGGTTGTCACTAATATCTTCGGCAGTATCAGCAACATCATATTTATCCGATGCCATAATGCCTACATTTAATGAGAAGAAAACATCATCATTGTTATCAAATTTGGTCAGTAACGCAGGGTTACTCAATGATGAGGTGAAGTCTTGGGTTAGACCGGTAAAGCCTTGTCCGGTACGTTTAGCGGTAAAGCTTTCGCCGTAACTCGGTAATGTCATAGCCATGACTGGAATTAACAATAATGCTCTTATAAATGTTCGGCGGCAGGCAATATTTAACGGGGAATCAGTGGAATAGGCCATAAATAAATCCTTGTGTTAATAAGACAACATAGCAAATCAACCCAGTAGAAATATAGGGCTAACAGGACAAAGTATAGCGCAGCTGTTTAGCATGATGATTTCAATCCTTTATTTATAGCTGTATTGGAGGTAGACGAAAAATTCACTATGGCAAGAAAAGCAATTATTGAGTTAGTTGGTTAGGTGTTATAGTATAACATCTATGAACTATGCATTAGCTATACGTCAACTTCGACTTCTAATAAATAAGCGACAAATTCGCCAGAGTGTTTTAACGCTCTTGCTCTTTTGTGCGACTTTTTTTGCGCATAGTGAGCATTATACTCAAGTAGAGTTTGACGCATTTTCAAATTTTGAACAGCATGACTGTCACTTATGCCAACAAGGCATTGATTCTCCACCGAACTCTATTGGCCTATACCTAGTATCAACGGGTATAGCCAGTATAATAAAAGTTCGAATTATCAGGGGCGTACTTGCTACCTCTGCATATGTTACCCCGCCGTTAAGAGCACCGCCAAACTCTCTGTAATTTTATTATTGTGTCTTTTTATGGTGAAGAGTTTAGTTCAAATAGCTAACTCTTCTCCTAGTTACCTGTCTGTAAATTTTAATTGTCAGATCGGCATACATCCCCTAAAAAAATTATCGGAAACCCGTTTATGTCATTTTTTGTCTCTCAAAAGAGTATCAATACTCGAGTGAAATCACCTGTTAAAAAAATTGTGCATGCCAGTGTAATATCTACCCTTGGCACCCTGTTATGTTTTAGTCATGTTAGCTTAGCTCAGAGTCTATCTGGAGTTGTACTAAATAAACAAGGCCAGCCAATTCATAATGCTATGGTGGCATTAGGTAATAGCTCACAGCAAGTACGTTCCAATAAACAAGGAATATTTAACTTTACCGATATTAAACAAGGAAATTTCGAGCTTCATATCAGTGCAAAAAATTACAGTCATAGTAATCAGCAAGTTATTGTCGGTGAAAGTAATATCTCTGGTTTAAATATTGTTTTGTCAGCCTCGGTGATGGAAATCATTGATGTGCATGCAACGCCATTACATACCTCTTCAATAGAGTCTGCATTGCCTATAAATGTCCTCAGTGCTGATGAATTAAAAATGAAACAAGCGTCAACCTTAGGTGAAACGCTAAAAAATGAAGTGGGTGTTCACTCTAGTTATTATGGCCCCGTTGCCAGTACCCCTATCATTAGGGGCTTAAATGGACCTAGGGTACTTATTACCCAAAATGGTTTAGACGTTGGCGATGCATCACGTATTGGTCCTGATCACGCTGTGGCAACCGAAACGAGTACGGCTACTCAAATAGAAGTATTACGTGGCCCAGCAACACTATTTTACGGTAGTGGTGCTATTGGTGGTGTGGTTAATGTGGTTGATGATCGTGTACCAACAAGTACTGATGATCAAGTTGACTACTTGTTACAATATAACGATGTTTCCAATGAAAAACAGGCGGCAATCAATATCCAAACGGGTATTGATAATATCGCTTTTCATTTAGATGGTTTTTGGCGCGATTCTAAAGATTATAAACTTGCCGGTGAAGCTGATTCTCATGGAGAAGGTCATGACGAAGAACATCATGCAGGGGATGCTGAGCATGAAGAGCACGGCAAGAACCGCTTAGAAAATAGTGCCTCTACCGCCAGTGGTGCCACCTTTGGCTCAAGTTATTTACTTGATAATGGCTTTATCGGTTTTTCCTATGGTTTTATGAATAGAGAATACGGAATTCCAGGACATAGCCATGGTGAAGAGCATGCTCCGCATTTAACTACTAGCCTTGATGTAGATGAAGGTGTCTATGCCAAAATGCAACAAGATAGGTGGCAAGTGCTGGGCGAGTATAATTTTGAACAAAGCTTTATTAGTAAAGTCGGTACAAAATTTTCCTACAGTGATTATCAACATCAAGAAATTGAGTCGGGCTTGGTTGGCACAACTTTTACCAATAAAAGTACTGAAGCGCGTGTTGACCTTTTCCATCACGACTTTTCCGGTTGGCAAGGTGCGTGGACATTACATTATAAATCATCAGACTTTAAAGCAATGGGGGAGGAGGCTTTCTCGCCGCCAGCTAAGTCGGAAATGTTCGCTGCTGCATGGTTAGAAGAGAAACATTTTGGTCCGGTCTTATTGCAATTGGGCGCTAGAATAGAGCAAGTTACTATAGATGCCGATGATAGCTTAATTGGTTTTGAAGATTCTCACCAGGGTCAGCATGGCTCGCATTCTGAGCCATTAGGTCATGATCATCATGAAACCTTAATATCATTCGAGCAACAATCATTTACCCCCATTAGTGCTTCAGCAGGTTTAGTATGGGATTACCAACCCGGGTATAATTTAGGGCTGTCAGTGGCTTTCTCACAACGTGCGGCCACTTCGGGTGAATTATTTTCTTTTGGTCCACATATAGGTACCAATACCTTTGAAGTAGGCGCAATGTTTGATGTTCATCAACACGGTGATGAAATTCATATTGAGTTAGCTGAGCAAGGGCCTAGTGTCGAAACATCACTGAACCTCGATGTGACTTTACGAAAATTTAAAGGTGACTTTGGCTATGTTGTTAGTGCCTTTTATAATCGCATTGACGATTATTATTACCAACAAGATACCGGCTTATTTTTTGTCGTAGATCACGCCCATGGTCATGCAGATGAACATGAGAATGAAGCGGGCTTACCTATCTTAGTTTATCAACAAGCGGATGTGGAAATGTATGGCGCTGAAGCTGAATTTGTTTATCAAGTGTCATCGGCAGTTAAAACCAGCTTATTTGCAGACTATATTCGAGCTAAACTTATTGATAATAATGAAGACGGTAATCTACCACGTATCCCACCAATGAGAATTGGCGCTATTGTTAATTACCAAGCGGATAGCTTTGATAGTGAATTGAGTTTAAGCCATTACTTTGAACAAAAGGATATTGCCGAGCTAGAAACAACAACGGATAGTTATACCATGGTTGACGCGCATCTTAATTATTACATTGCTGGCGTTGGTGATGATTTAACCTTGTATATGAAAGGGCAAAACCTAACCAATGTACATGCACGAGTGCATTCATCTTTTCTAAAAGAGGTAGCGCCATTACCTGGACGTAACTTTAGTGTTGGTATTCGTGGCAGCTTTTAAAAGGTAAAGGCTTACATGCTGCGTTATTGATTTTAATAAGGACGCTACATGGATGTAGCTTCTTAGCGAATGCAGGAGATGTATGGACTCCTCCCCTTAACGGGAAAATTACGGTATAAAGTGAAAGCATTCACTCAATCAACTTTTACCAGGAGTCCACACAATGGAACAATGTAACGTAATTGCTATCGATTTAGCAAAAGATATTTTTCAAGTTTGCATTATGACAACAAATGGAAAAATTATTTTTAATAAAGCGATGAATAGAGCCAAGTTAAAAGAATGGTTAGCCAAAAAAAAGCTAGCCCTTGTTGCCATGGAAAGTTGTGGCGGTGCTCATTACTGGGCAAGATTTGCTTTATCTTTAGGTCATAAAGTAATGGTTATACCGCCTAAACAAGTTAAACCGTTTAGAACAGGTCAAAAAACAGATGCCAATGATGCTGTAGCCATCGCCGTTGCAAGTCGAGCAGCGAATATAAAACCCGCTAGGATTTTATCTATCGAACAACAAGGTCTTCAGTCTATTGAAAAGATGAGAAGCCTGATTGATAAGCAGAAGCTACAACTATCAAATCAAGTACGTGGCTTGTTGCTAGAGTTTGGCATTGTTATCAATAAAAGTATTAAAAGCTTTAAAGAACGGATACCTGAAATTTTAGAAGATGCTGAAAATGATTTATCTTTTCCAATGAGAAAGGTTTTACTTCAAATGTGGGAACTCTATTCTCGTCTTGAAAACGATTTTGACGTAATAAATAATGAGTTAATACAATTAACCGCACAAGATAGTGACTGCCAGAAATTAATGAAGCTTGAAGGTGTGGGACCTATTACCGCAGTTAGGCTAAAAATACAGCTAGGCAATGGTGAACACTTCCACAGTGGCAGGCAAGTCGCTGCCTGCATTGGCCTTACCCCAAAACAGCACAGCAGTGGCGGGAAAGTAAAATTAGGGTCGGTAGGAAAAGGCTCATACGATAAGCCGTTGCGCAGTTGTATTTTCTTAGGGGCGAGAGCAGTGGTGTCTAAACTAAAAAATAGGCCAGCCAAAACAGAAAAAGAACGTTGGCTAAAAGCCTTAATAGAACGAAGAGGTGTTAATTGTGCATCGATGGCGTTAGCCAATAAAACAGCACGAACCGCGTATGCTTTATTGAAAAACAACACGGATTACAAGCCAGTATTGATTGCGGCTTAAAAAGTAAAAAGTTATAAAGCGTTTAATATTGTTCAATAAAGATCTTTAAAATGGTTAGACCAACCTTCAACAGCCTGTAATATGCTCTGAACATATTTATAATGTCGTGCAGGAGATTAGGCATGAAGGTGCGAATACATCAAAGTGACCGGGATAGCTTCCCAATAAGAGTCCGTATATAAGCACGCATCTAATATTTTAAAATTGTTATTGCACAATATGAGGAGTCCATATAAGCATATTCTGCTGAATAACCATTATCTACAATCAATCCATTGCCTCTAAGACTTTTAACTCTCGCTGAGTGGGAGGAAACTTATTGGAATTGGAATTAATAAAGTTGTTGGCTCGGCTACTTTCAGGATAGCTAAGTGTTAACCTTATTTAGGACGGGACACAAGTATAAAAAAAGAGGCTATAACATTGTTATAGCCTCTTTTTATTTGAATTTTTACCTGTTCACAACAAGATCACAAACTTAATTAAACTAACTTTATGCCATCTTTGATAATAGTAATTTTACCTTTTTTCAATAGGTTGCCGACCGTCGCTTTAAAGGTTTTTTTACTCACCCCTAAAGTTCTTTGAATCAACTCTGGCGAGCTTTTATCATGTAGTGGGCTAATACCGCCACGGTCAGCAATGTGTGCTAACAACTTCTCAGAAAAATCAATAACCTTATTTTTACTACCACGGGTTAAAATAAGATCTAAACGGCCATCTTCACGAACTTGTTTAATATAACCGGTAATTTTTTTGCCAACTCTAAGATGTTGAAAAATTTCATTATCGTAAAGTAAACCCCAATGTAGATCGTTAACAATAGCTTTGAAACCCAAATCTGTTTTACCACCAATAGTTAAGTTTACTTTATCACCTTGTTGGTATTCTGCCGGCCATATATCAATAAACTTATCTAACTTACTTGAGGCGGCTATACGGTCAGTGAGTTGGTCAAGAAAAACTCTGACTAAGTAATATTTACCCACTTCCATTGCGGTGTGTTGCTGGTTGTAAGGCACCAATAAATCCTTAGGTAAGCCCCAATCAAGAAAAGCGCCCATTTTATTGACTTCAATAACTTTCAAAGAAACAAATTCGCCCACCTGCGCTAAAGGTGTTTCCGTGGTAGCAATCAATCGATCTGCAGAATCGCGGTAAATAAACACGGCAAGAGTATCTGCGACTTGGCATGACTCTGGTACATAACGTTTAGGTAATAGGATTTCACCTAAGTCACCCGCATCTAAGTAAGCGCCATTGTCTGCCATGGCAACAACATTGAGCTGATTGTATTTACCTATGGTGGCTTGCGTGGTTATTTGTGGGTTTGTCATGGGAGGTGCCGTGGAGAGAATTTGTCATATTGTAACGCATTCACAGGGGTATACCCAATGATTTCAATATTGCTTATGGTTTCGGCATAAGTGGTGATTTTGTCGATGCTAATGAATAAATAAATAACTAAATAAATGGTGAAATAGACTAAGCAGAAGTAATTTTATTTTGCTGTGAATTAAAATTGTATATATTAATTAGCTATAAAAACTATCTGTATCTACTTGAAAATAAATAGTTTTAATTATTATTACTAAGCTTTTAATTTGCAGGTTTAGTACCTGACTTGGATTTTGTAATACCGAGTTACATCTTTGTTAATAACCGTAATCAATAATTGGTTATTCTAGCAGGATAAAATAAAGATAAATTTGCCAGCAAGAAAGCGCTAGAGCAAATAAAAAACATTAAACTTTTAGAGAGAAAGGGATTAAAAGTGGCCACTAAAAAACAAATTATTATACCAATAGTTATCTTAGTTACCGGCATTGCCGTCATGGTGGGCTTTTCTAGTATGAAAAAGCCACCTGAAGAAAAAGAGAAAGTAGATAATACACCTATCGTTGCCGTGGAAAATATATCCGTTGCACCAATGACCCTAGAAGTAAATTCTTATGGCATGGTAAAACCTAAATATGAAACACAATTGGTCGCTCAGGTTAATGGTGAAATTGTTGAACTGAGTGATGTCTTTGTTCGTGGTGGCTTTGTCAAAAAAGATCAGTTATTAGCACGTATTGATCCCAGTGATTATCATGCTGCGCTGATTGATGCCCAAGCCTCAATGGCTTCGGCACGAGCGGCATTAGAAACTGAGCTTGCCCAAGGTAAAGTAGCTGAGCGTGAATGGAGACAAATTGAAAACAGCTCACCAACAGAGCTAAGTTTACGTAAACCACAACTAGCGCAAGAACTAGCACGGGTGAAAGCTGCGCAAGCTTCAGTTTTACGTGCCGAACGCAATTTAGAACGCACTGAAATTCGCGCGCCTTATGATGCCATGATAGATAGTCGAAATGTTGGCTTGGGCTCATTTGTTGGTGTTGGCAGTAAAATTGGTCATGTATTGGGCACTGCAATTGCAGAAATTCGCTTGCCCGTGGCAGATAATCAATTAGCCTTTTTAGTTAAAACAAAGTCCACTAAAGCAGGCGTTAATGCCCAAGTTAACCTTATTGGCACTTATGCTGGCCAGGACACGCTATGGCAAGCAAAAATAGTGCGCAGTGAAGGTGTTATTGATAACAAAAGCCGCATGAGTTATTTAGTAGCTGAAATTAACGACCCTTATCTGTTAAAGAGTTCAAGTGATAGCAGCGCTGCACCGTTACGTTTTGGTAGTTATGTTAATGCTAACATTATGGGTTATGACATTAGCCAAGCAACCTTAGTGCCTCGCTATTTGGTGGTTAATGGTAAAGTCGCTATCTTAGATAGTGAGTCAAAATTACATTATGCTGCCATTGATATTGTTCGCCAGCAAGGCAGCCATGTTGTTGTTGCTAACGGTTTAGCTGATGGCGATCAATTGATTGTTTCTGCACTTGATTATCCTGTTGAGGGCATGCAATTAGCCTTAATAAGTGATGAAAACCAACTGGAAGAAAAAGAGCTTGAAACTGAGCAAAGTGAAACTCAAATGGCAAGTAACAAAGAGTCAGGAGAATAGTAATGAGCTCTGATGACCAAACTAATGAACAAAGAAGTAATGAGCAAAAGGATAGCGAAAACTTGAATCGACCTCATGATGATATAGATACCCATAAAGGCATTATTGCTTGGTTTGCTCGTAATAGTATTGCTGCCAACCTACTTATGTTTTTTATCTTGATTGGTGGCAGCTTAACGGCACTGACCATTAATAAACAAATGTTTCCGCAGTTAGAATTTAACTGGATTTCATATGCTGCACCTTATCCAGGAGCCGCACCACAAGAGGTTGAAGAAGGCATTACCATTAAGGTCGAAGAAGCGCTGAAATCAGTGCAAGGTCTTAAGCGAGTGATAACCTATTCTAACCGAAATTACTCCAACGGTTGGTTTGAAGTTGAGCTTGATTATGATCCGCAAGTTGTACTGGAGGAGGTAAAGTCAGCCATTGACGCGATTCCAAGTTTTCCAGACGGTATGGAACGAATCAAGGTGGAACGAGAGAAGTTCCGTCAAGAAGTAATGTATATTTCACTCTATGGTGATTTAACAAATGGTGAGTTAAAAGAGCTTGGTCGTAAAATTCATAATGAAATACAGCAACTACCTGGCATCAGTATTTCTGAGTTATACAGTGGCTTAGACTATGAAATATCCATTGAAGTCAGTAAAGATAAATTACGTGAATACGGCTTAAGTTTCCGCGATGTCGCTAACTCAGTACGTAGTTTTTCCCGCAATATGTCGGCGGGACAGATACGCGCAGCTAATGGCTATATCAACTTACGGGTGGAAAACCAAGCCTATCGTGGCCATGAGTTTGAACAAATTCCTGTTATTACCCTCGAAGATGGCAGTAAAGTACTACTTGGTGAGCTTGCTACCATTAATGATGGTTTCCAGGAAGGTTTACAATATTCCAAATTTAATGGTGAAAACTCCATCACTATTTTTATCGGCGCTTCAGCGAATCAAAGTATTACCGATATTGCCGATATTATGAATCGCTATGTTGAAGATAAAGCCTCTATTCTACCTCAAGGAGTTAAGCTAGAAACTTGGGTTGATATGACTTATTACCTCAATGGCCGTTTGAATATGATGCTCGACAATATGAAAAGTGGTGCGGTATTAGTATTCTTAATGTTGGCGCTATTTTTACGGGTGCGCTTAGCCTTCTGGGTAATGATGGGCTTGCCTGTTTGTTTCTTAGGCACGTTATTATTTATGCCGATGGAATTTATCGGTGTCAGTATCAACGTTATTAGTTTGTTTGCCTTTATTTTAGTGCTGGGTATTGTTGTTGATGATGCCATTGTTATGGGAGAAAGTGCCCACGATGAAATTGAAGAGCACGGTCACACTACTGACAATGTAATTCGCGGTGTTAAACGTGTCGCTATGCCCGCTACTTTTGGTGTACTAACTACTATTGCGGTATTTTTACCCTTCCTCTTTGGTGAAGGTCCGTCCGCTGCTTTTGGTAAAGCCATTGGTGGAGTGGTGGTTTTATGTCTAATATTCTCACTCATTGAATCAAAACTTATTTTACCGGCGCACTTGGTTAAAATGAAGGTGAAAAAGTTTAATCCTAGAAACCCCCTAGATAGACTTAGGGCCTGGATTGATACTAAGTTAAAAAACTTTATTGAAAATGTATATCGTCCGGCTTTAATAAGATTTATTGAATATCGCTATGCGGTGCTGATGTTTTTTATTAGCTTGATGTTAATAAGTGCCGGTTTATTTGGTGGTGGTTTAGTTCGCTATGTTGGCCAACCTAAAATCCCTCATGATTTCCCTCGTATCTCTGTAGAAATGAATATAGATGCTTCGGAAAAAGCCACCTTAAATACTCTACTCAGTATTGAAAGTATTATTCATAAAATTGATAAAGATATCGAAGCTAAATATGGCAGTTCAATGATCTCTGATATGCAAGTTGATTTGCGTAGCAGAACTAACGGTCAAGTGATGGTCAAGCTAGTTATTCCAAAAGAAAGAGCTATGAACACTTTTGAGCTGGCCGATCTTTGGCGTAAGGCAATTCCTAACTATCCAGGTGTTAAATCCCTAACCATTAGTGATAATCTGTTTGGCGGTGGCCGAGATGATGGTGATATAGCCTTTAGACTGGAAAGTCAGGACGATGCTCAGTTACTGGCAGCAGCGCAAGAGCTCAAACTGAAACTTAATTCACTTAAAGGTGTCGGTGATGTTAATGACTCTCGCCAAACAAGTGCTAAGGAAGTGCAGTTCTCATTAAAACCCTTGGCCTATAGTTTAGGTTTAACGCTGGAAGATATTGCCTCACAAGTCAGCTATAGCTTTTATGGCTTAGAAGCGCAGCGTATTTTACGTGATAGTGAAGAAGTTAAAGTGATGGTACGTTATCCGCTTGAACAACGCAGTAGTGTTGGTCATGTTGATGATGTCATGATCCAAGCACCTAACGGCGCAGAATTACCTTTATCTGAGCTTGCTGTAATTAAATTGACCGATGGTGTTACGCGTATTCGTCGTGAAGATGGTAACCGCACTATTAATGTCTGGGCCAGTGTTGATGCCGAACAAGTTGAGCCCTTTAAAGTGGCTAAAGATATCCGTGATAATTTTGTGCCACAGTTATTGCGTAAATACCCATTGGTGAAAAGTGAAGTGTCTGGACGTATTCAGGAAGAAATGGATGGTGCTGCGGAGCAGTTCCGTGACCTAATGATTTCGATCATGATTATATTTTCACTCTTGGCTATTCCATTAAAGTCATACTCACAAGCACTGATGATATTGACCGTTATCCCTTTTGGTGTCATTGGTGCGGTATTCGGTCACCTGATATTAGGCTTGGACTTAAGTGTGTTATCCATGTTTGGTATTGCGGCTGCATCGGGCGTGGTAGTCAATGATTCTTTGGTGATGGTGGATTTTGTCAATAAGGCCAGGCAGCGCGGTGAGAGCTTAAAAGATGCGGTAATACATGCGGGCACCAAGCGTTTTCGCGCCATCATGTTAACGTCAATAACTACCTTTATTGGCCTAGTACCTATTATTTTCTTTGAAACCAGTGCCCAGGCACAAATAGTGATTCCTATGGCGGTATCACTGTCGTTTGGTGTGTTATTTGCCACTATAGTCACCTTAGTGTTTATTCCTAGCCTTTACTTGATCATTGAAGATATACGTATGCTGTCAAGACGCTTTATCAACGCCATTAAACGCATGTTATTTGGTACGGATGTTGCGGATACAACTAAAGCTTAGGCAGCTAAGTTAGCTAAGTTAAATCTGCTCAGTTAAGCCCGCGCCGTTTAATCGGCAGGCAATAATCATTTAGTGAAAACCACCGCTTCGTCGGTGGTTTTTTATTGCCCTGTTAATGGCATTATTTGGCGATCTCTAGGCTAGTAAAAGGAAGATAGCTAGGTAAAGCTAAAAATTAAGCCATTGGCTAGTAAAGATATTGTGCGCTATAAAATGGCTATGTTATTTATACTGCGGCAATGCTTTGGTTAAAGCTGTTTATCATAGGATGTTTTTTAAGGGCAATTAATGCTATAACTAATGACCTTTAATACTGCTAAGAAATGCCCTCTTAATACTGCTAATAAAATGCATCAGCACATAATAGCGAAAAGTTGAGCTCTAAATACCCCATGATGGAACGACTAAAACAAATAATACTGCTCTTTTTTGTCTTGACCATCAGCAATTTAGTAGGCCTCAATAAAGCTTTTGCGCAGCATCGCTTGGTAGAACAACAGCTTAGCGAAATAAAGCAGAATACAAATAAACAGCAAGCCTTGCTGGAATTATCGCAACTGATTCAGTCCCCAGCTCTTAATGCGGCAGAAAAAGTATTGATATCACTACAACAAGCTAAAACTCTATTCACCCTGCATCAATATAATCAAGGTATTGAAATAGTTCAACAGGCAAGAGCTATAGCAGTGCAGGCAGACTTATCTAGCTTAGCAGCACAAGCAAATAAAATGCTTGGCATCCTGCTGTATTATCAAGGAGAGTTAAAACCAGCTTTAAAGGCGTATCAAACATCCCTTGCTTATTATGATGATAATCAAGCGAATGACGTTAATACCTTTGCCATTGAACGGGCCAATTTATTAAATAATATTGCCCTTGTTTATACTTCTTTGGGTCAACCTAATTTAGCCTTGGTAAATTATCAACTGGCCGAGCCATTATATGCTCGCTACGGTGATGAAACGGATAAAATTGATGTTAGGTATAACATTGCTGTGTTGCATATCAGCTTAAAACGTTTTGATAGTGCCATTGATATGTTGATTGTTATTGTAAAAAAACGTCTGCAGTTGCAAGACGACTATGGTGTGGCTCAAGCGAAAGCAACTCTAGGAGTCGCTTATAAAGATTCTGGCCAGTTTGAGCTCGGTATAGAAAATATTTTAGCCGCTTTACATTATTTTCAAGCGCATGGTTATAAACATGATATAGCCTCACAACTGCATAATATGTCTGAAATATACAACGATACTTTTGATATTGAGCAAGCGTTGTTTTATGGCAAGCAGGCATTAGCCATTAGCAAAGAAATAGGTCACCAAAAAGCCTATGCCGGTAGTTTACAAAGTTTAGCTAAAGCCTCCTTTTATTCGGGGGATTTATTGCAAGCGGAACACTATATAGAGCGCTCAGTTAGCGTTGGTGAAAACATAGATTACCAAGCACTATTGACTGAAAACTTAGCTATATCAGCTTTAATCTATGCCAGTAAACAGGAGTTTGTTAAAGCGCTTGCCCACCAACGAAAATATCAATACAGGTACTTGTTAGCGTCTAATAATTTGCTGAATGACAAATTGGCAGAATTTGAATCAGTACAGCTTAATCAAAAGATAGTAGATTTGGAGCAGCGCAGAAAACTACAGAGTTTACAATCAGCTAAAATAGAGCAGCAACGCAATATTATCATTTTAGCCCTCGTGCTTATTTTAGTGGTGGTGTTTTTTATCTACCGACGTTACCTTGAAAAGCGTTTAACACAGGAGTTGGAATTTCGTGTTAAACAGCGGACCCGTGAACTTGAAGACTTAACCCATGAATTGGCTCAAGCTAACCAAGTTAAAAGTCAATTTCTTGCTAATATGAGTCATGAAATACGCACACCACTTACCGCTATTGTGGGTCACTCTGAAGCGATTATTCATGGTGATATTGAGAAAAATAAAGTTCAAGAAGATATCGCCGTTATCCATGGCAATAGTTTACATTTATTAGAGTTAATCAATGATATTTTGGATTTAAGTCGAATTGAAGCCAATAAGTTTGAATTAGAAATACAACCATTGGATTTAACTGAATTAATCCAAGACTTAGCTCAGACCTTTACTGCTCAAGCTCAGCAGAAGTCGTTACGCTTTACCATTGAACATCAATTATCTTTACCCTTTATTATTCAAGTAGACAGCTTGCGGCTAAAACAAATATTGCTGAACTTATGTGCTAACGCGATTAAGTTCACCGAAAAAGGTCAGGTAACACTCGATATTAATTGGCAAAATGGCCAATTAATTTTCACGGTCACCGATACTGGCATTGGTTTGAGTAAAGATCATTTAGCACGAGTTTTTGAAATATTCACTCAAGCGGATAATAGTATTAGTCGGCGCTTTGGCGGCTCTGGACTTGGCTTAAGTTTATCAAACCAACTAGCAAAATTAATGTCAGGCAATATTTCTGTGACCAGTAAGTTAGGTCAGGGTAGTACTTTCTGTCTAACGTTGCCTTGTGTACATAATAACAATGACCCTGTAAGTACCATAACTGACTCACCCGTAGAGCATGACAGTGCTACCTTATTTAACGGTAAAATACTTCTGGCCGAAGATCATGATGATAACCGTCGCTTGATAGCCCGACTATTATCCGGTTTAGGTTTGGAAGTCATAGTTGCCAGTAATGGTAAGGAAGCGGTACAACTTTGCCTTGCACATCAGCCAAACCTTGTGCTATTGGATATTCAAATGCCGGAGATGGATGGCGTTGAAGCGTTTAAAGCACTACGTGATTTAGGCTATAAACAGCCTATTTATGCCTTAACGGCGAATGCTATGTCTCATGAAGTTAGCCAGTATCTAGGGCTAGGTTTTACTGGACACTTAAAGAAGCCCATAGAAAGACAGGCCTTTATTGCCACTATTGCTAAATACTTCACCCCTCAGACTGGCTATAACTCTAGTACTGACCGGCAAGATAAGTCAGCAGAGCAGTCATTCACTAGCAGTGACCTTGTTACTAAAGCTGAAGAAAGCCTTGCTCAGATTGACTTGAGTGATTTAGTAAGTGAATTTAAAATAAACCTTAGTGACGATAAACGCGACTTGTTAGTTAGTAGTGGTGATAATGATATAGAAAAACAGGCTTATCTTGCTCATCGCTTAGCGGGTGCGGCTCAAATGTTTGGTTTTAATGAGCTTAACCAAGCAGCAAAAGAATTAGAGATTATAATTAAGAGAGAATCAGCGACAGATAAACCCGATCATGTGTTAATTAGTGAGTTGGCGCATTGTCTAGTTGATGAAATTAGCTTAATTGAACAAGAGTAATTGGTATTAAATTATGACGAAACAGTTTTCTTATTCACAAGCCCTGTTGGCACTTGCGATTGCATTTTTAGCCTTGTCGTTATTCAAGTTCACTCTGCACCTGCCCGCTATTATCAGTGTTATTGATAAAACTACGAAAACAGTCGATTCAGTAAGTCCGAAAGTAGATGATATAGTCAATGAGGTTGCCCTCGTCAGAGTAGAAATTGGTAAAGTGAGAGAATTAGTTTTACAACAAACCCCAGCTATTTTAACGCAAGTAGCAAACTCGCTGCCTGTCGTGCAGCAAGCCATAGCGGAAAGTGAGCATTATTCAAGACAGTTACCTACAGTGCTAAGTCAACTGGCGAGCATAGAGCAGCAAGTGGCAAAACTACAAGCGTCAATGCCGGCAATACTTAAACGTGTTGATGCCGTTGTTAAAACTACAAATAATACCACAGCAGAAGTTGCCCTGTGGCGGTCTCACTCAACAAAATACCTAGCAGAAATTGAGCTGTCCAGAGAATATATCCCGCAGTACCTTACACGTATTGAAAATACCATTGTTGACGCTAAAACAATTGGCTCAGAAGCAAGTAGTGGCATAGTGTCAGGTTTTTTTAAAGGGGTGATCTCTCTGCCATTTGAAATGGTAGCAGGCTTAACTGGCATTGTTGATAAAGACTCTCGTTCTGCTAAGTATTTAACCGCGCAAGATGTTGCATTGATGCAAGAAAAGGTTGTCACTTTACTTAATGATGACAACCAAAGAAAATCGGTTTGGCAAAATACGGACAGTGGTAATCGAGGCACTATTATTAAGGGTAAAGCGACTACTCGTAATAAGCAGCAATGTCTTAATGTCACTTTTAATAATCATTTTGGCAGTGAAAAAGAAACCCTCAAAGAACAAATGTGTATTGATGACAAAGGTTTATGGAAAGTGATTTAAGCTTTTCCCGCTTACATCATGGTAAGACATACTATATTGTGTACAATACTTACAATATAACTTGGTAATACCAAGTCCATTAAGTTAGTTCCCACTCAGAGCTTGCCAGCGTTTTGAGAACAAATATGCTGCGTTATTGATTTTGATAAGGGAATAACCATTATCTACAATCAATGCCTTGCCTCTAAGCCTTTTAACTCTCGCTGAGAGGGAAGTTAATTAATGGAATTGGTATCATATAAAATACGTTAACAGGAAGTGAAATGGCTAGAGAACAATTTGGTGTTTGTGCAGAACCAAACTTGCATGGAAATTATTTACTATTCAATGCTTTGGATGATAAAAATGCTTTTATTCGTGCGGCAATTTCTCGTTTACCTAAGTTATTTGAAAATTATGCTGAGCAGTTTTCTGAAGCCAACCTTATTGGTGTTGTTGCCATAGGTGAAGCGTATTGGGATGAATTTTATCCTCAAGCCCGTCCTGCACTATTAGCGCCATTTCCTGCTATGCAAAGTGATGATCGAATTGCACCGAAAAATAGTTATGATATATACGTTGAAATCCGTAGTGATCGTGCTGATGTTAACCATATTGTCAGCACTAAAGTATGCCAGTTACTTGGCGATGGTGTTGAGTTAATCGAACAAGTACAAGCGTTTAGGTTTTTAGATGGTCGAGACTTAACCGGCTTTGTTGATGGCACTGAAAACCCACAAGGTTTACACCGCCGTACAGTAGCGCTTGTTAAAGAGCAAGATGATGCTAGCTTTGCTGGCGGCAGCTATCTACATACCCAGCGCTATCAGCATAATTTAAAACTTTGGGAGTCACTTGCCGAGCATGAGCAAGAAGATGTTTATGGCCGAACTAAGCTAGATAACGTTGAATATGAAAGTGCAGATAAGGCACTAACAGCGCATACCAAACGTACTAGCCTTAAAGATGAGCAAGGCAATAGTCTTGAAATTGTTAGACAAAGCATGCCTTATGGTGACATGAAACGTAAAGGGTTGTTTTTTGTGTCTTATTGTCAGTCACCTAAGCCATTTGAGATCATGCTGAAAAGTATGATTCATGGTGATGGCCATGGTAATTCTGATCATTTACTTAAATATACCCAGGCTGAAACCGGTAGCGCCTTTTTTGCGCCGAGTTTAACCTTTCTTGCCCATGTGGCTGATATTGACTAATTATTGCCTTTGTTTAGTCAGGCCAAGTTAACTTAAGCCAACTAAATTAAGTCAGTTAGCTTCGGTAAGTTAAGAGGTAAGCAGAACAGGGTAACTTATTGTTCTTGTTCTGTGGCTAGCACGGCTGGCTCCGTTGATTTGTCAGTTATCACTTCGTGGTAATTTTCGGCAATATAGTGTCCTTGATTAATTGCTAGTTCTGACTCTGGTGCTAGTTTTCCTAAAGGTAATAAAGCTGGTCCTGTTGGCTCGGCTAATAAGTAATTTACTTCTTCATGCTCAATGGCTACTTCTCCCGCTTCTGCAGGAATATTAATACCAATAAATGCATGACCATCAATATAGATTAATGCCATTTCAATTCTAGGCATCAATGCTCTAAGTAAGGCGGCAGTTAACGTCATCTTACTATCACAATCCCCTTGGTTCTGCCACAGTAGCTGCAATGGTGGATTAAAACCGGCACCAGAAGACGTGAGTCGTGATTCTAAAGTACTATAAGGAATACTCTGCACAAAACTCAATACAAAGTTAGTCGCTTTACGGATGTTTTGTATAGAGACCTGCTCTAAAATCATCGGCTTTAAAACCTTCAAATCTGCCACCGAATCATTAGCAATACTGACATGATTCACCTTAATGCCACTGTTCTGCTGATGATTGGTAAAAGCTTGGTAATAAGTCTCCTTTAAGTACTCCTTGGTTATTTTAGCTTCTAATCGTGCTAATTCTTGATAGGCATTGGCTACTTTATCGTTATCTAAGCCTCTGGCTTCAATGAAATAATTATCCTGCTGTTGTCGATAACGTATTTGCACGCCGGCAATAGGGTTTCTCTGCATATGCTTTTTTATACGACGAAGAATTGTTTTTTGCGCATAGCTATTTTGGTAGTTTTTAAAGTTTCTAAAGCGCTCAAATAGTCCTTCTTGCGCTAGGGTAAAGCTAATTTCTTGTTTTGTTTTACTGTGATCAAGCCATTGATAATGAAAACTATAGCTTTGCTCTATTTGAGTTTTAGTAAAGCTTAATTGCTGAGCTTGTCCCTTAGCCATAAAAAATAGCATCAGGGTCGCTATTATTAATAAGCGCTGGTGCTTTTGAAAAAATGAATACCATAAATTTAAAGTCACGTTATCTTTACTCTTTACTACTGCTGTTAGAACGGTTGTTTATACTGCCATTGGTTAGCACAGTGATTAATTTTATTATCGCTTAAGCTTTACTAGTCTAGGGTTAAATTAACTCAGCTTTAGCAACTTAGCTACGGATAATATGAGTATAAACCCTTAATAAGACATTAACTTAGTTTTGAAGATAATACTAAACGGCGGATAAAGTTCAGCAAATAAAATAGCATAATTGAACTTAATTATTTCATTAGCTACTAAAATAATGAAAAGCTTTGATGATTAGCGCTTTACTTTAGCCTGATTTATATTATATTCAAACGCGTGTTTTAATTGTGTGTTTGCCACACGGTAATCTATTTTCTCAAGAGGAGGTCTACATGGCTGAATATAAAGCGCCATTAACTGATATGAATTTTTTGTTATATCAAGTGTTTAATGCCGATAAAATGTGGCAACAGTTACCCCAGCTCAGTGAACAAGTTGATAAAGAAACAGCGATAGCAATATTACAAGAATGTGCAAAGATTGCTGAGCAAGAAATCGATCCCATTGCCCGCCAGGGTGATGAAATCGGTGTTAGCTTTACTCTTAATGATAAAGGTGTTGGCGGCCAAGTTAAAACGGCGCCGGGTTATAAAGAGGCTTTTGACACTTTTGCCCAAGGTGGTTGGTGCGCCCTAGGTGGCGATGTTAACTATGGCGGCATGGGCATGCCAAAAATAGTCAGTGCTTTTATGGAAGAGATGCTTTGTAGTACTGACATTTCTTTTGCCCTATACCCAATACTCACCGCAGGTGCGGCTTTATCATTAGCTAAGCACGGTAGTGAAGAATTAAAGCAACGTTATTTAACTAAATTATATAGTGGCCAATGGTCGGCATCAATGTGCCTAACTGAAGCGCATGCGGGCTCAGATCTTGGTATTATCCAAACCAAAGCCTTACCACAAGCAGACGGTAGCTACAAAATTAGTGGTAGCAAAATATTTATCACTGGTGGTGAACATGATCTCACCGAAAATATCATTCATCTAGTGTTGGCTAAATTGCCTGATGCGCCTGATGGCCCTCGTGGTATATCACTCTTTTTAGTGCCAAAATTCAATGTTGATGATAATGAAAACTTAAGTGACCGCAATCATGTTAGTTGTGGTTCTATTGAAGAAAAAATGGGTATTCATGCCTCAGCTACTTGTGTGATGAACTTTGACGGTGCGCAAGGGTTCTTAATTGGTGAGTTAAATAAAGGTTTAGCTTGCATGTTTACCATGATGAACTTTGAACGTATCGGTGTTGGTATTCAAGGCATGTCAGCAGGTGAACGCTCTTATCAAAATGCTCTTGAGTATGCTAAAGATAGGCGCCAAGGTAGGTCACTAACTAAATCGTCAAAGAAATCAGTTCAGCCAGACTCAATCATGGTTCATGGTGATGTCCGCCGTATGTTACTTTCGATGAAAGCCTTTAATGAAGGTTCACGGGCATTAAGTTGTTATATTGCTATGCAGCTTGATTATGCGACTTTTGCCACAGGTGAGGTGCAACAAAAGGGTGAACAGTTATCTACCTTAATGACACCCTTAGCTAAAGCATTCTTTACCGATCTGGGCTTTGAAAGCGCAGTTGCTGGACAGCAAGTTCTGGGTGGTCATGGCTATATTCGTGAGTGGGGACAAGAGCAATTAGTGAGAGATGCTCGTATTGCCCAAATCTATGAAGGTACCAATGGTATTCAGGCCATGGATTTACTGATGCGTAAAGTCATTGGCAGTAAAGGCACTTTGATTAAGGTATTTACTAAAGAAGTAAGTGACTACATCGAATCTCAGCAGGGCAACGCTGCCATGGCTGAGTTTGTTGAGCCGTTAGTAAGTGCATTAGCTGATTTGACCGAAATATCTGAGTTGTTAATAACAAAATCTGTTGAAGACTTAAATGAAATTGGCGCAGCAGCCAATGATTACTTACACGTATTTGGCTACACTGCTATGGCCTTTATTTGGGCTAAGATGGCAGATGTCTCATTGCAGCAGCTTGCTCAACTTGAAAAAAGAAGTGATGGACAAAGTGAGTATGGCGCTGATTTTTATCAGAGTAAATTACACACTGCAAGATACTATTTTGCCCGTTTATTGCCACGTCGTTTATCTCTGCTGGCGACAATCAAGTCGGGTTGTCATACCTTGTTTGCTATCGATGATGAGCTTTTTTAAGCTGATCAAGTAGCTACATCTGATGTTGTTAGGGTTAGCTTTTGCTTTTTGGGCAAAACTAACCCTCAACTACCATTTTAACCAACACCACTGCTAATTTTTTACTATTTATTGGTAAAATAAATATTTCTCAGTACTTTTTGTGGGATTGTCTACCACAAAAGCCCACAAATTCATTCACTTCCTCAAGACCCTTAATTTTACTGGTGTTATAGCCAGTATTTAGTCAGTTGTTTTTCATTTTCCTTACTTGACAGTGCCTTGCTTTTTTCACTAAACTGTAGCAATGTGGAAAAAAGTGGATAAATGTGGATCTTGAAGTTCCATGCAATATCACTTGTTTATTAATTAACCTAAAAACGGCGAAACAGCAGCAGATATGTTTAGAGGCACCAGCGCAATTACCCTTGACAGCAAAAATAGGATCACGATACCAACTAAGTATCGTGAAGAGCTATTTACTGATTGCCAAGGAAAAATGGTCTGTACTGTTGATATTCAGCAAGCTTGCTTATTGCTTTATCCCTTAGCTGAATGGGAAGAAATAGAATTAGCTTTGGCTAGTTTGTCTAGCACCAACCGACAAGAGCGCTTATTCAAACAAATAATTTTGGGTAATGCCAGTGATTGCGAGATGGATAAAAATGGTCGTTTACTTATCAACGGCCCTTTAAGACAACATGCCAATTTAGAGAAGAACATCATGCTGGTTGGCCAATTGAATAAATTTGAAATTTGGCATGATACTGCATGGCAAGAGCTGATGCAGCAAGGTATTAGTAACATACAAACAGGTGAAATTGAATTGACTGAACGTTTGCTCGACTTATCACTTTAGTCTTTATTCAAATCACTTTATAAAAATAAATGCGTTAACACTTTCGCAAACAAGGGTTATAAAAAAAATAACATGGAATTAGACACCACTCATATCTCAGTATTGCTCAATGAAGCTGTTGATGGCTTAGCTATTACCGGTGATGGTTGCTTTATCGACTGTACTTTTGGTCGTGGCGGACACTCATCATTAATTCTTTCTAAATTATCTGACAATGGTCGCTTAATTGCTATTGATCGTGATCCAACAGCCATTGTTGCCGCTGAAAAATTTAAAGATGATTCACGCTTCTTAATTGAGCATCAAGGTTTTGCCGATTTAGCTGACATTGTCGAGAAGCATGAGCTAACAGGTAAGGTTGATGGCATTTTACTTGATCTAGGTGTGTCTTCTCCTCAGTTAGATGAAGCTGAACGTGGTTTTAGCTTTATGAAGGATGGTCCCCTTGATATGCGCATGGATACCAGTAAAGGCCAAACCGCAGCCGAATGGCTAGCAGTTGCCGATGTTGAAGATATTACTTGGGTATTAAGAACCTTTGGTGAAGAAAAGCATGCTTGGCGCATTGCTAATGCAATTGTTGACAGCCGAGATGAAACACCGTTAACCCGAACCAGTCAATTAGCTAAGCTGATTAAAACCACAGCCCCGCAAAGAGAAATCAAAAAGCACCCGGCAACACGAAGCTTTCAAGCCATTCGTATGTATATCAATAGCGAACTAGAGCAAATTGAAAAAGCTCTGGCTGCGTCACTTGATGTGCTAGCCGAAGGCGGCCGTCTTGTTGTTATTAGTTTTCATTCTCTTGAAGACCGTTTAGTTAAACAGTTTATGAAAAAACACTCGCAGGGTAGAAAAGTTCCGCGTGGCTTACCGATTAGTGAAGTTGAATTAAACAAGAGTAAAAAATTCTTGTTAATTGGTCGAAGATTAAAACCGAGTAAAACAGAAGTTGAAGAAAATGTACGCTCTCGTAGTTCTGTTTTACGTGTAGCTGAGCGCTTAGCAAGAAACACTGATTAGTTATGGCCGCTCGTGCCTTAGTGTTCGATATTTGGCAAGATATTGTTCGTTATAGCGTTACTTATATTTTGTTGGTATTTGTGGTGATATCAGCATTTTCTGTGATTTATTACAGTCATATTAATCGACAAACCACCAGTGAACTTGAAATTTTGTTTTCGAAAAAAGATGAATTAAATATTGAGTGGCGCAACTTATTGTTAGAACAAAGCAGTTTAGCCGAGCATAGCGCGATAGAGAGTAAAGCGAAAAGGCTTTTAGGTATGAAACGCCCCGGCAGGGATTCGGAAGTGATTGTTAGCTTGAAGTAAGTGACGTTGAGCGTTAGAGCTTGTTTAGCTAATAACAAGTTCAATGCCTTTAATGTATGGAAAGGCACGATAAGACACGAATAAAACAATAATATAAATGAGAACGGTGTGAATAAAAAAGCAGCCAAAAATAATAATCCACTAAATACCGCCCCATGGCGTTATTATTTAGTGCTGGTTATTGTTGCCCTCATTTATCTAAGTTTGATGGCGCGTACCGCTTATATTCAAATAATTGAACCCGATATGCTGAAAAAGCAAGGTGACTTACGTTCATTACGTGTTACCGCTAATACCGTACAACGCGGTTCCATTGTTGATCGAAATGGTGACGAACTTGCCATCAGTGTTCCCGTGGAAACAGTTTGGGCAGATCCTAAAATAATCATGGACAATAAGGCTTTAGCCATGAGTGAACACTGGCAAGCTTTAGCCGATGTGCTGGATCAAGATATCAATAAATTGACCGCTCGTGTACTTAAAAATCCTCGTAAACGGTTTATTTATTTAGAACGTAAAATCTCACCTGCAGTTGCTAATTATATTAAAGAGTTAAAAATCCCCGGCATTCACCTGCGCAAGGAATCGAAACGTTTTTACCCAACGGGGGAAATAAGCGCTCACCTTATTGGTTTTACCAATGTTGATGATAAAGGCATTGAAGGTATCGAGCGTATGTATGACAAATTACTTACTGGTACCGGTGGTGCTAAACGCTTTAGAAAAGATGCTAAGGGTCGGAAAATTGAAATTATTTCTGTTGAAGAAGCCAAGCAAGCACATAATATTACCTTAAGTATTGATCAGCGAATTCAAGCCATTGCTTATAAAGAGCTTAAAGGTGCGGTACAAGCGTTTAAAGCAACCTCAGGTTCAATCGTGGTCGCTAATGTCCATACCGGTGAGATATTGGCGATGACCAACAGCCCGTCATATAACCCAAATAATCGCCGTAATACAGCTATTCATCGATTTAGAAATCGGGCTATTACTGATGTCTATGAGCCTGGTTCAACTATGAAACCGTTAACTGCATTAGCGGCATTGGAGTTCGGCTCGGTAAAAGCTAACACAATTCTTAATACCAACCCTGGCTGGATGCGCTTAGGCGGACGCCGCGTTAGCGATCCGATTAACAGAGGTAAGCTGTCCATTGAAGATATCTTGGTCTATTCGTCAAATATGGGTACCACTAAATTAGCCCTGTCAGTACCAAAAGATTATTTGTTAACTAAGTTCTTCGATGCCGGCTTTGCTGAAGATACAGGCACTAACTTAGTCGGTGAAAGTTCCGGTATGATGCATGATAGAAGTCGTTGGTCAAAGTTTGAATTAGCTACCCTTTCTTGGGGGGCGGGCTTAGCCATTACACCAGCACAACTAACACGCTTTTATATGGCGCTTGCTAATGGCGGCATAAAGCGTAAATTGTCGATTGTTAAAGTTACCGAAGAAAACATAAAGCCAGAAGACCAAGAAAGAATATTCTCCAAAGAGAACAGTATTGCTGTTACCAACATGCTTGAAGCTGTGGTCGATCAACATGTGCCAAAAGCGAAAGTAGCTGGTTATCGTATTGGCGGTAAAACCGGTACCTCAATTAAAGCGGTTGCCGGTGGTTATGGTAACGATTATGTTGCTTTTTTTGCCGGTATGGCGCCCATCTCCAACCCTGAAATAGTAGTGGTGGTAGTCATTAATGAACCCGGTGGTGATTTATATCATGGCGGTGATATTGCAGCGCCCGTATTCTCACGAGTAATGAAAGGCGCGCTGCGTGTGCTTAATATCGCCCCAGATGCGCCAAAAAGACAAGCGGCTAATCAAGCGATTAAACCGACACACATAGAGCAAAAAATAAATGCAGGAGAGCATAATGCCTAAACCTGCCACGCAAAATATCATTAGCGCTTTAGCTGAATTCGATATTGCTATGCCAGCTAGGATTAATTTAACGGGTTTTAATGGCAATCTGCACAACGACAGTCGATTAGTCGTCGAAGGTGATATCTTCTGCGCCATTATTGGTCACCAGCAAGATGGTCGCCAATATATTGAACAAGCTATTAAGCAAGGTGCTAAGTTAGTCATTACTGAGTGTGAAAGTGCTGCCGAGCATGGTGAACTTGTCATAGTCACAAGTGAAAAAAACGTCACTATGGTTAAGTTTTATCAACTTAATCAGCATTTATTTACCCTTACAAAAGACTACTATCAAGCGCCGCAAGCGCATATGACCATAGTGGGTATTACCGGCACCAACGGTAAAACCACTACTAGTCAGTTATTGGCACAGATGCTCAGCGGTTATCATAAACCTTGCGCCATTATTGGTACTAATGGTGCGGGAAGTCTCGATAATTTACAGCCAATAGAAAATACCACACCCGGCGCTTGTGAGTTACACCAATTATTCAACCGTTTTAACGATGAGCACTCTGTCGATGGTAAGTTTAGCCATGTTGCTATGGAAGTTTCTTCTCATGCATTATGCCAACAACGTGTGCAAGCCGATTTATTTGATATCGCGGTGTTTACCAATTTGAGCCGAGACCATCTTGATTATCATGGCTCTATGGCAAGCTACGGCGCGGCAAAAAAACAAATATTCACCGGTGACAACAGTCAAGTTGCGGTAGTGAACTTTGCTGATGAACAAGCTAAGAGCTGGCTAGAAAACTGGCCCGAGCAACAAGTTGTTTGGCTCTATGGCCGTGCAGATAAAATAGAGTCTAATAAATATTTTGTAACCGTAAATAACATTAATCGCCATAGTCATGGTGTATCCTTCACCCTCATAAGTCACTTAGGCAGTGTTGAAGTTACTAGTCCATTATTAGGTGATTTCAATATCGATAACTTATTGGCGGCAATCTGTGTTCTGCTTATTCAAGGTGTACCAGTAACCGATATTGCTGAATTAGTTAAGCAAGTAAGTGGTATAGCTGGGCGAATGGAAGCTACTAGTGCCAATAACTTAGCTACCGCCGTAGTTGATTATGCCCATACACCCGATGCATTAGAAAAAGCGCTACAAGCCTGTCGTCAGCATTGCTCAGGAAAGCTTTATCTAGTCTTTGGTTGCGGCGGTGCTAGAGATAAAGGTAAGCGGCCATTAATGGCACAAGCGGCAGAAAAATATGCCGATTACATAGTGGTGACTAATGATAATCCACGCAGTGAAGATCCCCAGTTAATAGCAAATGATATTATCGCCGGTTTCACCAAGCCAGATGGTAATCAAATAACCACTATTTTAGAACGAGAACAAGCCGTATTGAATACTCTGCAAACAGCACAAATGGGTGATATCGTCTTATTGGCAGGAAAGGGACATGAAGATTATGTCATTGTCGGTAAACATGATGACGACGGCACCATTATAGGTACGCAGAAATTAGCCTATAACGAACGTTTAGTGGTAGCCAACTTTTATCAACAGCACGCTGGTTTAGCCATCTTGGCTAATAAGGCAAAATTATGATCAAAATTTCATTGGCCACTTTAGCTGAAATAACCCATGGCCAACTCTTTACTGCAGAGAATCAAAGCTCGCACAGTCAAAATGACTTAACTATTGATGATTTATATATCGATGACTTAGTTACCGATAGTCGTGCTATCGATGAAAATTCTGCCAAAGTATCCGCTTTTCTTGCCCTTAAAGGCCCTAGCTTTGATGGCCATCGCTTCGCTCAGCAAGTTATAGAGCAAGGGGGTCAGTTACTTATCGTTGATCATC
>NZ_JABSOV010000059.1 GCF_013215345.1 Colwellia sp.
GCTGATTTTCAATTAATGTGACATAAAGAACTCTAACGTCACTTAGTAGTTTTTGTTAATGTTACAGCACTCACCTGTATTGGAGCAGCCATCACCGTATTAGTTGTTGTTACACCGCCATAACGCAGCGTATGGGGCTGGTTTATTGGCATGCCCACAATTAACGTAGAGAGACTACTGACAAGTAAGAGTCGCCCGTCATGGCCCGGAAAAACTTCGTGCGGATAATCACGCGCAAACAGACTCTGGACTATGTAACTGTTAGCCCCTATTTGCTGCTTAACTACTGGTATGAATGGTGCGTTTCTCCCATACCGTGTCTTAACTTCTGAACTCCAACCAATATCATCAGGGCTATCTATAACCTTGTCAAAAAAGTCATCATAAGTAAATTAACTAGGACACTCATTGTTAAATCTTCCTCAATAAAGACAATACCACAAGCTAAAGCTCGTTAAACCCCGCTCAGCGAATCATAAGCAGCCAAACGCAAAAAGGCCGATACATTATGTATCGGCCTTTTATTTATTAATTAAATCTAGTGGTGCGGATGGGGGGACTTGAACCCCCACGACCTAAGTCACCAGCCCCTCAAGCTGGCGCGTCTACCAATTCCGCCACATCCGCGCAGTACTAGATTTTTAAACTTTTTTGCTTTTAACTAAGTTGAGGCTTAGCTAAAATTAATCTGGAACGTTGCTATCTTCTTCTTTCTTAGCAGCGCCGTCAGATGATGCAGGAACATCGCTGTTTTGTGCAGCTGGTAATGTAGTTGCTTCAAGGCTTTCACCAGGAATTGCATCCATAGCTTGTTCAGCCGGAACGCTTAGGTTATTCCACTCATCAACCGCTTTGGTTTTGTTAGCGGTTAAGTTACCTAAGATCAAGCTGATAGCAAAGAATGCTACAGCTAAATACGTTGTTGCCGAAGTTAGGAAGTTACCAGAACCACCTGAACCAAATACAGTGGCAGAAGAGCCGGCACCAAAAGATGCGCCCATGTCTGCGCCTTTACCTTGTTGAATTAATACTAATCCAATTAAGGCTAAAGCAATAAGTACGTAAACGATAATTAATACTTGATACAACATTTCTATCTTCCTTTCGCTGCGGAACAAATAATTTTAAATTGTTCGGCTTTTAAACTAGCTCCACCAATAAGACCACCGTCTATATCAGCTTGTGCAAATAATTCTTCACAGTTAGCTGCGTTAACGCTGCCACCGTAGAGTAAAGGTATTTTAGCCGCCACTTGCTCGTTTTGCTGAGCTAAAAATTGACGAATAAACTGATGTGTTTCTTGTGCCATCGCACTTGATGCTGTTTTCCCTGTACCTATCGCCCAAACTGGCTCATACGCGATAACAACATCATTAAATTTCTCTATGCCAATTTCATCGATAACTGGCTGAATCTGTGCTGATAACACAGTTTCTGTTTCTCCGGTTGCTCGTTCTGCTTCGCTTTCACCAATACATAAGATAGGTGTTAAGCCGGCATTTAATGCCGCATGAACTTTCTTAGCAACTTGAGTAGACGTTTCTTTATAGAAACTTCTACGTTCAGAGTGACCAACTATTACATAGCTAATCGCTAAGTTTTGCAACATAGCAGTGGATATTTCACCTGTGAAGGCTCCACTTTCGTGTTCACTTACATTTTGTGAGCCAACATGAATCGCTTCATTTAAGTTAGCTGCTTTTATTTTCTGAGCTAACTCAGATAAATATAGGAAGCTAGGACAGATAACTACATCAACGTGTGAAGATAGTTTAACATCTGCTAACCCTGAAACCATAGTATCAACTAGGGCTGAGTCACCGTTCATTTTCCAATTTGCGGCTACAATTGCTTGTCTAGTCATTTATACCTCTTAGCCTAGGTTATTATCTTATCACTTCAGTTAAATTTAAAATGCAGTGATTGCTAAAATGAAGCCGCGAGATAGTAACTAACCTGCGCAAAAGATACAAGTATTTCACACAATAACTTTTACTGGTTGCAGGTTTTTTATACTTACTTAGCAATATGCACAAGAAATAACGTATTTCTTTATGCACAATGGCATAACACGGTATTTTGCACAATCTGATTTGAACTTGCGCTTTACTCTTTCAATGCCACTTTAAGTCTAAATTTAAGAGACTTAAAGTCGGGTTGAAAGAGTAAGGTTTAAGAGCAGTACTATTTAACCAGTTTTACAAAATCAGCAATTTTATTAGCTAACAAAGTAACTTCATCCATATCTGGACCTTCAACCATAACGCGAATTAATGGCTCAGTACCTGATTTACGTAATAACACCCGACCACGACCGGTTAATGTTTCATTAACTTCATCTACCGCAGCAAGTACTTTAGCATCTTCTAATGGATTGTTCTCACCAGCAAAGCGCACATTAACCAGCAGTTGTGGCAACATAGTAAGGCCTTGGCGTAATTCATGTAACGTTTTTTCTTGCTTAGTTACTGCAGTAAGCACATTAAGCGCTGCAATGATGCCATCACCGGTAGAGGTGTGGTTAAGGTTGATAACATGGCCAGAGTTTTCAGCGCCTAGTTGCCAGCCTTTCTTTTTTAGTAATTCCATTACGTGGCGATCACCAACATTACTGCGGGCGAATTCGATATTTAATTCTTTTAAAGCGAGCTCTAAACCCATGTTACTCATTAAAGTACCAACAACACCGCCCTCTTTACGACCGGTTTTTAAGTCGTTACACGCGATGATATAGATAATTTCATCGCCATCAAGAACATAACCAGTATGATCAACCATCATAATACGGTCACCATCACCATCTAGCGCAATACCTAAATCGGCTTTGTGCTCAACAACAGCTTTGCTGATTGCGTCCATAGAGGTAGCACCACAATCTTTATTGATATTAAAACCGTCAGGTGATGTGCCAATTTCGATAACCGTAGCACCTAATTCACGAAATACATTTGGCGCTATGTGGTACGTTGCGCCATTGGCACAATCAACCACTATGGTTAAATCTTTTAATGAAATTCGACTTGGGAAGTTACTTTTACAAAATTCAATGTAACGCCCTGCTGCATCGTTGATACGCGTGGCTTTACCTAACTCTGCTGATTCAACACAACCCATTGGGTTATCTAGCTCTGCTTCGATGGCTAATTCAACATCGTCAGGCAGTTTTTCACCTGATTGCGAGAAGAATTTAATGCCGTTATCATAAAATGGATTGTGCGAGGCACTGATAACAATACCGGCTTCGGCTCTAAATGTTTTGGTTAAATAAGCGATACCTGGGGTTGGCATAGGGCCAAGTAGACCTATGTCTACTCCCGCTGCAGAAAATCCCGCTTCAAGGGCAGATTCAAGCATGTAACCCGAAATGCGGGTATCTTTACCTATTAAAACTTTTTTGGTTCCCTGTGCCGCTAAAACCTTACCGGCGGCGTAACCTAACCTCATGACAAATTCAGGGCTAATTGGGTGTTGGCCGACTAAACCACGGATACCATCGGTGCCAAAATATTTACGATCAGACATAGTTTTTCCTTATATACTTTACTCAATAGCAGCTTTACTTCACTGCTAGCTTTGTTAGTTTTACTAACTTAAATATGATATTGCTAACATTGGTTTGTTCATACTGACAGTAGCAATTACTGGTATTTAACTGTCATGGCTAAGACTTTTAGAGCGTCAACTGTTTCTTTCACGTCATGTACCCGAATAATGCTCACATTTTTCTGTGCGGCTATTATAGCGGTAGTTAAACTACCTGCAAGGCGTTCATCGACCTTACGCGCTAATAAGTTACCTATCATTGATTTTCTCGATGTACCTGAAAGTAAAGGTAAACCTAAGTCACTAAACTGATGTAACTGAGCCAGTAACTGATAGTTTTGCTCGAGAGTTTTACCAAAGCCAAAACCGGGATCTAAAATTAACCGTTCTCGTTTGATACCTGCCTGCTCACAAACATTAATACGCTCGATGAAAAACTGCTTAATATCACCAATCACTTCATCGTAGTGCGGATTTTCTTGCATTGAACGCGGTAAGCCCTGCATATGCATTAAACATACAGGTACATTACTCTGTGCTAGTACAGCTAAACAACCCTCATTTTGTAATGCGCGTACATCATTAATAATATCAGCGCCATGAGCGATAGCTTGTGCCATCACCTCGGCTTTGCTGGTATCAATTGATACCTTGATAGTAAAGTTTGCTTTAATCGCTTTAAGCAGAGGGATAACGCGTGTCAACTCATCAGCTTCACTGACATCAACCGCACCTGGACGGGTCGATTCACCACCGATATCGATAATATCAGCACCGTCGCTAATCATCTGTGCAACTTGTGCCAGTGCTTTATCAAAGCTGGCAAACTTACCACCATCAGAAAATGAGTCAGGGGTTACATTTAAAATCCCCATGACTTCTGGCTGACTACCGATATTTGACTTATCTGCGCTGTTTATTAAGGATTTATCTTGTGTCATTTAATAATCTTTGATGTTAGTAATATAAGTAATTTCTACATATAAAAAAGCCTCGCTATTTGAAGTAAATATCGAGGCTTTATGTATTACCAATAGGTGTTAACTCGCTGGAGTATCACCACTTGGTTTGCTAGTGTCCGGCTTTACTGGGCTAGCTTGTTCTTTTTCTTTAGCTTGCTCAGGCTCTTCACTACTTACTTCTTGCTCTGTAGTGGTATCACCATTGCCGTTCTTTTTGTTTGATTTAGAGTTATCTTTATCATCCCAATCTGCTGGTGGACGAACTGTAGTTCTCGCCATCAAGTCATCGATTTGTAAAGCATCAATAGTTTCATACTTCATCAAACAATCTTTCATCGCATGAAGAATATCAACATTATCTTTGATTAATGTTTCCGCACGTTGATAGTTACGATTAATTAATGCCTTGATCTCTTCATCAATCAATTTAGCGGTTTCTTCTGACATATGTAATGACTTAGCAGAAGAACGGCCTAAGAAAACTTCGCCTTCTTCTTCAGCAAACAACATAGGTCCTAGCTTTTCAGATAAGCCCCATTGCGTAACCATTTTACGAGCAATATTGGTTGCACGTTCTATGTCGTTTGAAGCGCCAGTAGAAACTTTATCACTACCGTAAATAACTTCCTCGGCAATACGTCCGCCGTATAAAGAAGAAATATTGCTTTCTAAATGCTGCTTAGAATGACTGAATCTGTCTTGCTCTGGTAAGTACATAGTTACACCAAGGGCACGGCCACGAGGAATAATACTTACTTTATAAACAGGGTCATGATCTGGTACCAAACGACCAATTAAGGCATGTCCAGCTTCATGGTATGCAGTCATTTCTTTTTCTGACTCATTCATCACCATAGACTTACGTTCTGAGCCCATCATGATTTTATCTTTAGCCTGATCAAACTCTTTCATGCCAACTACGCGAAGTGCGGCACGTGCAGCGCCTAAAGCAGCTTCGTTAACAAGGTTGGCTAAATCTGCACCTGAGAAACCAGGCGTACCACGGGCAATTACGGATGCTTTAACATCATCACCTAACGGCACTTTACGCATATGTACTTTAAGTATTTGTTCACGACCACGAATATCAGGTAGACCAACAGTTACTTGACGATCAAAACGACCTGGACGAAGTAACGCAGGATCTAATACGTCTGGACGGTTAGTCGCGGCAATAACAATAACACCTTCATTACCTTCAAAACCATCCATTTCCACTAACATTTGGTTTAGTGTTTGTTCACGCTCATCGTGTCCACCCCCCATGCCGGCACCACGTTGGCGACCAACAGCATCGATTTCATCGATAAAGATGATACAAGGAGCCGCTTTTTTAGCTTGTTCGAACATGTCACGTACACGAGAAGCACCAACACCAACAAACATTTCAACAAAATCAGAGCCGGAAATAGTAAAGAATGGTACTTTTGCTTCACCAGCAATGGCTTTAGCAAGTAGGGTTTTACCTGTACCTGGCTGACCTACGAGTAAGATACCTGATGGAATTCTGCCACCAAGTTTTTGAAAGCGATCAGGTTCTCTTAAGTAATCAACCAGCTCTTCAACTTCTGCTTTGGCTTCATCACAACCAGCAACATCAGCGAAAGTCGTTTTAATTTGCTCTTCGCTTAATTGACGGGCTTTAGATTTACCAAATGACATAGCGCCTTTACCGCCGCCACCTTGCATTTGACGCATGAAGAAAATCCACACACCAATCAATAGGATCATTGGGAACCAAGAAACAAAAATAGTCGTTAAGAAGCTCGTTTCTTCTGGTAATTTACCTTGGGCACGTACGCCTTGTTTAACTAAGTCGTTTATTAAATCACGGTCATAGCCACCAGGGATAACGGTTTTGTATTCTTCACCGCTACGCTTTTCTCCAGTGATTACGCCATTTCTATCGACATTCGCATCACGAATTTGTCCTTGACGTACATCCTTAATAAAGCGGGTGTAATCCATTTGTTGCTCTTGTTCAGTATTCGGAGTAAAACTCTGAAATACACTCATCAAAACAACTGCTATAACTAACCATAAAATTAGATTTTTCGCCATATCGCTCAACTTAATGACCTCTTGTGGTGCTTGGTAAATTTATAAAAATAGAACCGTAATAATATTAGTTACAGTTATGGTGCTTAATCTACTACAATTCAAGGCTTGTCGCTATTTAACTTTAGCCGTGTGTAACAACTAGTTACATTAAACAGATGAAACATTTAAATTGCTAACCGGCTAGTGTAAAGCAGTATAGAGTCATAGGAAGGACAGCCTGAGGTAAGAACTCTCAATGCGGCTTAGCCCTTAAATTTCACTATACGGCAATGAACAGCCTTTAACTTCATAAAACTAATTAGCCCTTGTAGCCCGTGCCGACCAGATAAACTTCTCTTGAACGTGCTCTTGATGACTCCGGCTTACGGGTTTTAACCGTTTTAAATACTGCGCGTGTCGCTTTCATGTAATCTTCAAAACCCGCACCTTGGAAAACTTTTACTACAAAGGCGCCATTAGGTTTTAAAACTTCACTACACATCTCTAATGCTAACTCAACTAGGTACATGCTGCGGGCTGAATCTGCACTTTCATTGCCGGTCATGTTCGCCGCCATGTCAGACATAACCACGTCAATATTCTTGCCATTGATTCGATTTAATAAGGCATCGAGTACCTCTTCTTCTCTAAAGTCACCTTCGAGAAAATCAACACCGGAGATGGCATCCATTGGTAAGATATCACAAGCAATAACCTGGCCTTTATCACCCACCACTTTCACTGCATATTCAGACCAACCACCTGGCGCTGCACCCAAATCAACCACTTTCATACCGGGTTTGATCAATTTATCTTTTAAATTAATTTCTTCCAATTTAAAAACCGCACGTGAACGTAAGCCTAGACGTTTTGCTTTTTTTACGAATTCATCATCAAAGTGCTCGTCTAACCAACGCTGACTACTCGCTTTGTGCTTTTTATTTACTGGTTTTTTCTTACTTACGTTCATTCTTTTCTCATAAATAGCTTAACTATTAGTATTATATCATTCTGCCAAGGACGTTGCATGAATGTAGCTCATTAAATATTCTGCAACAATGTTCCTGAGAATATCCCCCTGAATTACGATTATCTTCTATCAATGCATTGCCTCTAAGCATTTTAATTATCGCTGAGTAGGAAAAAATTTAATAGACTTGGTATTAGTCTGTAGATAAGGGTAAAATGACGGTAATTCAAGGCAACAGATAACGAAATTTAGTAATGAGCTTAAACAAAAAACAAATTCAGCACCTTAAAGGTGTTGCACACCCTCTTAAACCAGTAGTTTTATTGGGTAATAATGGCTTAACAGAAGCTGTAGTTGCTGAGATTGATTATGCACTTAATCACCATGAGCTAATCAAGGTAAAAATCCCCACAGAAGATAAAGAGACTAAAGCATTAATCGTTGAAGCTATATGTCGTGAAACAAAGTCGACTCAAGTCCAAGTGATTGGTAAAACCTTAGTTATTTACCGTGAAAGTGCTGAAAAGAAAATTAGAATCCCTAAGAGCTAATTTTACTTTTGCTTTGCTAACTATTGATAAGATGAATAGTTCTAAAATGACAGCCATGGCTGTCATTTTTTATGTGTAGAAAATATATTAATTCATTGGCCAATATTATTACTTTTCTTTAGTATCAGGCTTATACCAAACGGAATTAATAAATCGACCAACTTAGAACTTCAGTAGCGAGCTTAGAACAAACAAAATGAGTTAAACATAGTTATTCTATATTTCATTCATTTTGTGAAGTTATCAGTTTGCTACTGAACTCCCGAAGGGCGAATTTAAAAGGCATATATGCGGCGTTATTAATTTTGACAAGGGAATAACCATTCTCTTTAATCAATGCCTTGCCTCTAAGCCTTTTAATTCTCGCTAAGTGATCGATTAATCAGTCCGATTGGTATTTTTGCCTTGCTCTTCACCCTCGACCAGAGAAGTGACTACTTTTTGCGTCAATTTAACTCGCCCTGAATCAATCAAGGCTTTTCTTAATACATATTCAATTTGAGCATTAACGCTGCGCAGTTCATCATCTGACCAACGCTGCATTGCCGCCAAAACATCTGGGTTTATCCTAAGTGGGAAGCTTTTTTTAGCAGCCACTGCTACCTCCAAAATTTAACAAGTACAAAAAATAAGTAAACAAAAGTAAAACCCTAAGCACTAGACTCCCGACAAAACACTTCGGAGTGACGGTAACTAATAGTTCTGTTTAGTAACCTACGGGAGTGATAAAAACCCTGGGTTATATTTTAATACAAACTACCAGTGTTCACTACCGGTTGTGTGCTTTTATCACTACATAAGACCACCAGTAAATTACTGACCATTGCGGCTTTACGCTCTTCATCTAATTCAACAATACCTTTCTCTGATAACTGTTGAAGTGCCATTTCAACCATGCCAACTGCGCCGTCAACGATAAGTCTTCGTGCTGCAATTATTGCCGATGCTTGTTGCCTTTGCAACATTGCATGAGCAATTTCAGGGGCATAAGCTAGGTGGCTGATACGAGCTTCGTGCACTTTTACACCCGCTTTTTCCAAACGTTGTTGTATCTCTATCTTTAAGGCTTCTGAGACTTCTTGTGGATGACTCCGTAAAGCGACATCATCACCATCATGTTGATCATAAGGGTAACTAACCGCCATATTACGTAAGGCTGACTCACTTTGTATATTTACAAAGCTAATATAGTCATCTACTTCAAAAACTGCCTCAGCGGTATCATCAACCGACCAAACTACCACAGTAGCTATTTCAATCGGGTTGCCATAACTATCGTTCACCTTCATTTGATTGGATTCAAAATTACGAATTCTTAGGGAAATATTTTTACGTATAAACAATGGGATAGTCCAACGTAAACCGCCTGCTTTTACGGTACCAACATAGCTACCAAAGAAAGTCATTACTTTCGCTTGGTTTGGCTGCACCATAAAAAAACCAGGCATTGCTGCGACCATAAGTATAAATACCAGCACTGTCACCATTTCTATATTAGCTGCCGCTGCCTGACTAACAATAAACACTGCTGCAGCTAACAAGATAGTAAAAACAACATAACCACTAATCGAAAAACCTATTTTCTCATTCATACGAACTCCTTTTAAAACATAAACCCAACACATAAGTGATATCACTTTGACATCAAAAAGACTACTACTATAATATTAAATTTGCAAGTTTACTTAGCGCTAAGCAATGAAGTAACTAGCCAAAGTTTACTTTTATTGAGGCTGTTTTTTGCGAAACCTGTTAATGAGCAGGCATAAAAAAGCCGCAAACATTACATTTGCGGCTTTTACCTAAACACTTAGTGCAAGACGTGCGGCAGAAAACTCTGCAACAACTACTTACAGTTAGGTGTCTTTAGATATGTTCAACAGAGATGATTTCATACTCAACTACGCCACCAGGAATAGTTATTTCAATTTCACTATCAACTTCTTTGCCAATCAAACCACGAGCAATAGGGGAGTTAAGAGAAATCCTTCCGGTTTTAAAGTCAGCTTCATCATCACCAACAATCTGGTAAGTCACTTCAACTTCAGTTTCAATATTTAACAATTTAACTGTAGTTCCGAAAATAACTTTGCCGCGGTTAGGAATTGACGTTACATCAATCACTTGGGCATTACATAATCGGCCTTCAATGTCTTGGATACGACCTTCACAAAAGCCCTGCTCTTCTTTAGCAGCATGGTATTCAGCATTTTCTTTTAAATCGCCGTGCTCACGTGCTGTAGCAATGTCTTTTACAATACGTGGGCGTTTCTCTTGTTTTAAGATTTTAAGCTCTGCTTGTAATTGCTCAGCACCACGAACGGTCATTGGATATTTAGTCATTATTATCTTCTCATTCTAACAATAAAGGTGGTCAACCTATAAATAGGAGATAACCACCTTTAAAAAAGTTTTAGATAAGCGTTAAACTTATTCTGTAAAAAAACTATTTAGAGTCTTTTGTGTAACTCTTGAATAGAGGTGACTTTATTTCTGTCATCAGCAGCATGTGACATACAAGTAGCAAAAGCCGCGTTTAAAGTTGTGGTATAAGCTACTTTATAACGTAAGGCACCACCACGTAATACTTTGGAATCTTCAATGGCTTTACGGCCTTCCGTAGTATTGATGATATAACTGTACTCACTATTCTTAATTCTATCAAGAATATGTGGACGCCCTTCATGCACTTTATTAACACGACGAACCGGTACACCCGCTTCTCGTAAAATAAGTTCTGTACCATGAGTTGCATCTAAATCATAACCTAAATCAACCATGATTTTAGCTAATTCTAATACACGTTTCTTATCACTATCACGCACAGAAATTAACGCTCGACCTGTCTTAGGTACACTAACACCGGCACCTAAACTAGCTTTAGCATAAGCTTCTTCAAAGGTATCGCCAACGCCCATCACTTCACCCGTTGAGCGCATTTCAGGGCCAACAAGAGGATCACTACCAAGGAACTTGTTAAATGGAATAACCACTTCTTTTACCGAGTAGTACGGTGGAATGACTTCTTCGGTAACACCTAACTCTTTTAAGGTTTTACCCGCCATTACCCGTGCGCCAATTTTAGCTAGCGGTACAGCGGTTGCTTTAGAGACAAAAGGAACGGTACGAGCGGCACGTGGGTTAACTTCAATTAAGTAAACCTTGCCGTCTTTAACTGCCATTTGTGTATTCATTAAACCAACAACACCTAGCTCAAAAGCAAGAGCGGTGACTTGCTCACGCATCACATCTTGAATTTCTTGGCTTAAACTATAAGCAGGTAATGAACAGGCACTATCACCTGAATGAACACCCGCTTGTTCAATATGTTGCATGATTGCGCCAATGACTACGTCGGTGCCGTCACAAATTAAGTCAATATCAACTTCTATCGCATCATCTAAGAAGCGATCAAGTAATACTGGCGAGTCGTTAGAAACACTTACGGCTTCAGTCATATAACGACGTAAATCATCTAGGTCATAAACGATTTCCATCGCGCGACCACCCAGTACATAAGATGGACGAACAACTAATGGGAAACCAATACCTTCAGCTTTTGCCATCGCTTCTTCTACTGAAGTCACTGTGGCATTTTCAGGTTGTAATAAACCTAAACGGTCAACCGCTTGTTGGAAACGTTCTCTGTCTTCTGCTCTGTCAATCGCATCTGGAGAAGTACCGATAATTGGTACACCAGCATCTTCTAAAGCGCGTGCTAATTTAAGTGGTGTTTGACCACCGTATTGCACAATAACACCGACAGGTTTTTCAATACGCACTATTTCAAGTACATCTTCAAAGGTAATCGATTCAAAATATAAACGGTCTGAAGTATCGTAATCGGTAGAAACCGTTTCAGGGTTACAGTTAACCATGATGGTTTCAAAACCGTCTTCACGAAGCGCTAATGCTGCATGTACACAACAGTAATCAAACTCAATACCTTGACCAATACGGTTAGGGCCGCCACCTAAGATCATGATTTTTTTATTATCTGTAGGGTTAGCTTCACACTCTTCATCATAGGTTGAGTACATGTAAGCAGTATCAGAGCTAAACTCTGCCGCACAAGTATCAACACGTTTGTAGACTGGGAATATTTCTGCATTGTGACGCTTTTTACGTACTTCAGCTTCAGAAACACCAATCAGGTCAGATAAACGAGAATCAGCAAAACCTTTACGCTTAAGTTTACGTAAGTATTCTGGTGTTAAAATAGTTAAGCCGCCATCAGCAACTTTAGCTTCTTCTAAAATGATGTCTTCTATTTGTACTAGGAACCAGCGGTCAACCATAGTTAAGTTAAAGACTTCATCTACCGTTAAACCTAAACGGAAAGCATCACCTATATACCAAATACGGTCGGAGCCTGCTTCTTGCAATTCATGCATGATTTTGGTTTTAGCGCCTGGCTGGGTAACATCAACAATCGAATCAAAGCCATTTACGCCAACTTCTAGGCCGCGTAAAGCTTTTTGTAATGACTCTTGTTGGTTACGGCCAATAGCCATCACTTCACCAACCGATTTCATTTGCGTAGTTAGTCTATCATCTGCGCCAGCAAATTTTTCAAAGTTAAAACGTGGAATCTTAGTAACAACATAATCGATAGTTGGCTCAAATGATGCTGGTGTTTTTCCGCCAGTAATATCATTTGTTAATTCATCAAGGGTATAACCTACCGCTAACTTAGCCGCTATTTTAGCAATTGGGAAACCTGTTGCTTTAGACGCTAATGCCGATGAACGAGATACACGTGGGTTCATTTCAATGATAACCATACGACCCGTATCTGGACAGATACCAAATTGTACGTTTGAGCCACCTGTTTCAACACCAATTTCACGCAGCACTGCCAATGAGGCATTACGCATGATTTGATATTCTTTATCAGTCAAAGTTTGTGCAGGTGCAACGGTAATTGAATCACCCGTATGAATACCCATAGGGTCAAAGTTTTCAATCGAACAAATAATGATACAGTTATCATTTTTGTCGCGAACCACTTCCATTTCATACTCTTTCCAACCAATTAATGATTCATCAATCAGTAATTCTGTGGTTGGTGAAAGGTCTAAACCGCGCGTACAAATTTCATCAAATTCTTCGGTGTTATAAGCAATACCGCCACCTGAGCCACCCATGGTGAATGATGGGCGAATAATACACGGGAAACCTAAATGCTTAACTGCCGCATGTGCTTCTTCTAGTGTATGAACAATTTCAGCACGTGGTGTATCAAGGCCAATCGCTTTCATCGCTTTATCAAAACGACTACGGTTCTCTGCTTTATCAATGGCATCAGCGGTTGCGCCGATCATTTCAACATTAAACTCTTTTAATACGCCTTTAGCTTCTAGTTCTAACGCACAGTTTAATGCGGTTTGACCGCCCATTGTTGGTAATACCGCACAAGGACGTTCTTTTTCAATAATTTTACGTACCACTTCCCAATGAATGGGCTCGATGTAAGTTGCATCGGCCATCTCTGGGTCAGTCATTATCGTTGCCGGGTTAGAGTTAACTAAAATAACTCGATAACCTTCTTCACGTAATGCTTTACATGCTTGCGCGCCAGAGTAATCGAACTCACAGGCTTGACCAATAACAATTGGTCCAGCACCTAAGATCAAGATACTTTTTATATCAGTACGTTTTCCCATTTCTTTTCTCTCTTATCTTTCTCTAGGCTGAATTATTTAGCGTTTTTATAAATTTTGATCAAATCAATAAAGTGATCAAATAACGGCGCAGCATCAGTTGGACCAGGGCTTGCTTCAGGATGACCTTGGAAGCTAAACGCTGGTTTGTCTGTGCGATGAATACCTTGTAAAGAATCATCAAATAGTGATTTATGGGTAACTGTTAAGTTGCTTGGCAAGGTATCTTCATCAACAGCGAAACCGTGGTTTTGTGAAGTAATCATTACTACGTCACGAGCGAAGTCTTTCACTGGGTGGTTTGCACCATGATGACCAAACTTCATTTTAACTGTTTTAGCACCACTGGCTAAACCAAGTAATTGGTGACCTAAACAAATACCAAATACTGGAATTTCTGTTTCAAGGAATTCTTTAATGGCCGTGATAGCGTAATCACATGGCTCTGGGTCACCAGGTCCATTAGATAAGAAAATACCATCTGGATTCATCGCTAGTACTTCACTTGCCGGAGTTTGCGCAGGTACCACAGTTAATTTACAACCACGGTCAACTAACATACGTAAGATATTTCTTTTTGCGCCAAAATCATAAGCAACAACATGGAATTCAAATTTCTCTGGTTTGGTAAAACCTGTGCCTGTGTTAGCACCATTGCTTAAGTCAAGAGTCCAACTACCTTCAGTCCACTCATACTTTTCTTTAGTAGAAACTACTTTAGCTAAATCCATGCCTTTAAGACCTGGAAATGCTTTTGCTTGGCTAAGCGCAGTTGCTTGCTGACTATCATCGTTAACATCATCAAGTGTTAAGATACAGCCATTTTGAGCACCTTTCTCACGTAAAATACGCGTTAATTTACGGGTATCAATATCAGCGATACCTAAGATGTTGTTAGCAATTAAATAATCACTTAAATTCTGTTCATTTCGAAAGTTACTAGCCATTAAAGGCAAGTCGCGAATAACTAAACCTTTAGCAACAATGCTATCAGATTCTTTATCTTCGCTATTAGTACCAGTATTACCAATATGTGGGTAAGTCAGGGTAATAATTTGCTCTGCATATGATGGATCGGTAAGAATTTCCTGATAACCTGTCATCGAGGTGTTAAAAACTACCTCACCAACAGCCGAACCTTGTGCACCAATTGCGGTGCCTTTAAAAACAGTGCCGTCTTCAAGCACTAAAATAGCAGATGTAGCCAATGTAACCTCCAAAGAAGAAATAAACGTAAACGCGCATATAACAGCAACTGCTCTGTGCAATTGCTTTTTACTGTAGTTCCCGTACAAAAACAGATATCAAAAACCACTTTTCAGCTAAATTTTTGACAAAATCCACTTATTTTACGCTTGTGCAGTGAATTCGTCTACTAATAAAGTGTAAAAACATAGCTTTTCTAGTCTTCCGTATCATTTCCTGACCAAATGGCCAAAAAGACTAGTTATCTATTGTTAAAATTAACCAATACTTAGGTATTAATTTTAATCTTTTAAACCCAATACATCTTGCATATCATAATAGCCGGCTTCAGCATCATTTAACCAAAATGCTGCACGCATAGCGCCTAGTGCAAATGTCATTCGAGAGCTGGCTTTATGAGTAATTTCAAGACGTTCACCTAAATCGGCAAAAATTGCGGTATGTTCACCAACAATATCGCCGGCTCTAACGGTGGCAAAACCAATAGTTTCTCTGTCTCTTTCTCCGGTAATACCTTCACGGCCATAAACAGCAACTTTGTTAAGATCTCGCCCTAAGGTATCAGCAATCACTTGTCCCATTTTTACCGCGGTACCTGAAGGTGCATCTTTTTTAAATCTGTGGTGCGCCTCAAAAATTTCTATATCAGTATAGTCGCCAATTGCTTTTGCAGTAACTTGCAGTAACTTAAACATTAAATTAACGCCAACTGATGTATTGGGCGCTAATATCACTGGCATAGTTTTACCCGCTTGTTTTATCACTTGTACTTGTTTGTCTGAAAACCCGGTAGTACCGATAACTAAAGCTTTTTTGTTTTCATTACACCAAGTCAGATTTTCTAGAGTCGTTTCTATCGAGGTAAAATCAATAAAAACATCGGCTGCAGCCAATTGCGATAATTGGGTTGAGGTTTTAATGCCAATGGCGCCAATGCCCGCTAACTCCCCTAAATCAAAATCGACAAAAGATGAACTAGTACGTACGCTACCACCAACTAATTCAATACTGGTGTGCTCGTGAGCTGCCTGAATTAAATTACGGCCCATACGACCACTACAACCTAAAATAGCTACTTTAACTTTCATATTATTCTCTATTGTTATTCTGATATTAATATTAGGATTACTGCGGAAAACCGCCGATTAATGTCTACTAAAATTTGTTTATGATTAGGAACACTTAAGTCTCTATTGCTTAGCAATCATCACGCTTTATTTATCGCAGTAAAGTTAAACTACACTGCTCTACCAACAAAGTGACTCTGTTAATGTTAATGAACTATCTAAGTCATGGGAAATAACATTAATTATGCTTAATACCCCATCAACATCCAACACGTGGTAAATGGCAGTAAAGTCGGCAAAAATTTGCCCATCGCCATCAATAAAGTCCCAATCTATACACACTAAATATACCTGTTTACTTATTTGCTCAAATGACGCTTTCTTGGCGATAACATCACTGGTTTTGGCATCTTTTAGCTGAGTAAAAATAGCGCCAAACTCTTGTTGGCAATCAGACTGATTAGTAAGTAGTACAACTTTATCAGGTGTATTTAGTGTGCATGGTAAGTGATAACAACGGCTTACCCCATCAAGATCACATTGAAGGAAGGCATTTTGATAGTTTTTAAATAGCTCTTTCAACTTGATTCTATGCATTGGATTACTTCTATAAGTTTTAGCTTAAAAAAAAGCCCTCATCGAGGGCTTAATCATTATTGTTTGCTAATTACTTGATGCTTAATAATTCAACATCAAATACTAACGTAGCATAAGCAGGAATAGCACCTTGTGAACCACGTTCACCGTAAGCTAGGTCATAAGGGATAGTTAATTTCCATTTTGAACCTTCAGTCATTAGTTGTAATGCTTCAGTCCAACCAGCGATAACGCCTTTAACTGGAAACTCAGCCGGTTGACCACGTTCAACAGAACTATCAAAAACTTCACCATTGGTAAATGTACCGTGGTAATGAACAGATACAGTGCTGTCAGCAGATGGCTTTTCGCCTTCGCCAGTAGTGATTACTTCATACTGTAAACCAGACTCTGTAACTGTTACTTCATCACGCTTAGCGTTATCAGCTAAGAATTTCTCGCCTTCAGCAGAAGCTTCTTTAGCAGCAGCTTGCTCTTGCTCTTGTATTTTTTTAGAAACTACAGAAAAAGCTTCGTTAAGATCTTCATCAGAAACCTTGCTATCGGCTTCAGCTAATGCATCAGCGATACCTGCTTGTACAGCAGTGATATCAAAATCTTTAAAAGGGTTGTTGCGAAGTTGGTCACCTAATTGACGACCAACACCATAGCTAACACGTTGTTCAGTAGTATCAAAACTCATTGATATAAACTCCAGACTTTAAGTAGTCTTTTAAATGATTAATTTACAGTAAGCTTTTATTATAAAGCGAGGTAAATTAATCGAAGGTTTAAAAATTAGCGAGATTCTAGCATAAAAGCTCTAAAGCGAACAACTTGAAATTACCCTATATCAACGGCTAGCGCTTATATTCTTCGGCTATAGGTTAAGCCATAAGTTAAGGCTTTAGTTACGGGAATTTAAAAAAAGCTAGTGACTTGAAGTCACTAGCTTTTCAAATTAAATACCGTCTAATAATTCAATACTATCCAAGATAAGTATTAAATTAACTATGATGCGTTAACATTTCATCAAACTTGGTAGAGATGCTATCTTCAACTTTAGGCGACAGCTTACTAAATACATAAATAGCTAATGAACAAACAATAAAACCAGGGACTATCTCATACATCCATGCACTTAATGACTGGCCATTAATAGTAATAGGTGCATAGATCCAAATAAGCACAGTGACCGCGCCACTAATAATACCGGCTAAAGCGCCATTTCGTGTCATACCTTTCCAATACAAACAACCAATGACAACCGGGCCAAACGCGGCGCCAAAGCCTGCCCAAGCATTACTTACTAAGCTCAAGATACTGCTATTACGATCGTAAGCTAAATAAATGGCTACCAAGGCAACTAGAAACACAGAGATTCTGCCAACTAGCACCAATTGTTTTTCACTGGCATCACGGTGTAAAAAGGCTTGATAAAAATCGCCAGTAAGTGAACTAGAGGTAACCAGTAGTTGTGAAGAGATGGTGCTCATTATTGCCGCTAAAATGGCAGCTAATAAAAAGCCAGCGATTAACGGGCTAAATAATAACTGTGATAAAACTATAAAAATAGTTTCTGCATCATCAAGTTTTATACCTGTTTTAGCTACATAGGCGATACCGGCAAAACCGGTTGCCATAGCGCCAATAATAGCCACTATCATCCAAGTCATACCAATACGACGCGCGGTTGGCATATCCTTAACGCTGCGAATCGCCATAAAACGCACAATTATATGCGGCTGGCCAAAGTAACCTAGGCCCCAAGCCATGGCAGAGATAATTCCTATAGCACTAACGCCGCTAAAGATATTTAATAACTCAGGGTTTATTGTGGCGACTGTGTTTTGCATTTCGGCTATTCCGCCAACTTCACTTATCGCAACAATAGGCACTAAAACTAAAGCGATAAACATAATACAGCCCTGCACAAAGTCAGTTAAGCTTACCGCTAGAAAACCACCAAACAAGGTATAAGCAACCACTACTCCAGCAGTAACATATAAGCCGACTTCATAATTTAAGCCAAAAGAGCTTTCAAATAGTTTGCCGCCAGCAACAATACCACTTGAGGTATAAAGGGTAAAAAACACCACGATAACCAACGATGATACGATTCTTAATAAGCGCGATTTATCGTTAAAGCGATTTTCAAAGAAATCAGGTAAGGTGATAGAGTCATTGGCTATTTCGGTGTAAGTTCTTAAACGTGGTGCAACCACTAAGTAATTAAGAAATGCGCCAATAACCAAGCCGATGGCAATCCAAATACTACTGACACCGGTAAGGTACATAGCACCGGGTAAACCCATCAACATCCAGCCACTCATATCAGAGGCCCCCGCAGACAGAGCAGCGACACTTGGCGACAAACTACGGCCACCTAACATATAGCCAGCGACATCACTGGTAGATTTTTTATAAGCGTATAAGCCAATTAAGAGCATAACGATGAAGTAGAGTGTTAAAGAGATTAAAGTACCGATAGCCAAAGTGATTACCTGCTAATTGTGAGCTAGTGAGTGATTAAGCTCGCTAAACTAGCAAAAATCACCAAATAAATAAACCTTAGTCGGTTTACTGGTTTTTGCTTTTAAGTTACTGCTAAGGTTAATAACAAGTAAACAAAAAGAAAAATGAAGATGAAAGCGCAAACAAATTAAAAAAAACTAATGCAATAAAATCCGCTATACCATATATTTAATGGTAATTAACCTATAGAGCCTGAGCTAGTTAACGACATATATGAACTTTTACGCTGCAAGACAACCGATTTTAGATAAGAGTAAAAAATTATTTGCTTATGAGTTACTTTTTCGTGACAGCATAGACAATGTATTCCCTGATATAGATGGCGATGAAGCCACTAGTAAAATGATTGAAGCTAGCCAATTCAATATGGGCATTAGTGAGTTTACCGGAAATAAAGCGGCCTTTATCAACTTTACTCTTGAAACCATGGAGAAAGGCTACCCTGAAATGCTTACTCCCGAAGAGGTAGTGGTTGAAATTCTGGAGACTGTTAAACCCGGTAAGAAGTTACTGGCGCTATGTAAAGATTTACATACGAAAGGCTACACTCTGGCGTTAGATGATTATGAACACAAAAACGTTTGGGCACATTTCTACCCTTTTATTAAGATCATCAAAATTGATATTCAACAAAGCAGTATCGATGATATTAAAGAAGTCCTTATTGCCATTAAAGATCATCCTCATATTAAAATGTTAGCTGAAAAAGTAGAAACCTATGAAGAATATGATCAAATGCTGCAACTCGGCTTTGACTACTTCCAAGGTTACTTCTTCGCCAAACCAGAAATGATAAAAACTAAAACGTTATCACCTTCACAAATGGCCATGGCTGAATTACTTTATGAAACGTCCAAAACCGATCTAGATTTAAATAGCATTACCAGCGTATTTGAACGTGATGTATCACTATCTTATAAATTATTACGTTATGCTAACTCAGCAATATTCAAACGCCGTAATGAAATATCTACCATTAAACAAGCGCTGGTTATATTAGGCTCAGGCGAATTAAAACGCTTCATCGGTTTAATGTTTGCGGTTACAGCAAACCCTGATAAACCATCAGAATTAATTAACCTTGCCATGACCAGAGCAAAATTTTGTGAGTTAGTAGCCCATGACATTCACGCACCACTTGATGTTTCAATAGCCTTTTTAACTGGGTTATTATCAATGATTGATGCCATATTAGATGAAGAGATGGCTAGCGTATTAGAAAAACTGCCGCTATCACAGGATATTAAAGATCCACTACTGACTAAAAAAGGCGTTATGGCGGCAATAATTAAGTTGGTTGAGTTTATCGAACAAGCCCAATGGGATAAAACCACCTTGGTTATGGAGAAATTAAAACTCGACAAAGATAAAGTGGTTGAGCATTACAACCAAGCGGTTGCTTGGGCAGATGAACAAACACAACCAGCACCTTAAAAGTAGCACTAAGGGTTTTCATATAATTCAGCACTGTTATTTTAGCTAGGTATTTTATCGATGCGACAAGGCCAACTATTCAATAGTTGGCCTTTATTATTGCCGGCCTTTGAAAAAATCATTTAGCCATCTAAACATCTATATTGACAAGAGAGATTTTGCTTTTATAATGCTGTCATAAACTTATTTTATATAGCTCAATTATGACCAATAAAGATGCCCCCCAAGAAAACATATTTGCCTTACTGCCTTTTGCCGTTTTCTTAGGGCTTTTTCTCGGTACCGGCATTATTCTAACGCTTCAGGGTGTTGATTTTGCTTTTTATCAACTACCAGCAAGCATTGCCATTATCCCCGCCGTTATTGTCTCCATTGGCCTAGGGAAACTATTTTATAAAAGCTCTATCGATAAACAGATTACACAATTTGTCAGTGGCGCAGGTCATGCCAATATAACCACCATGTGCATTATTTATCTACTCGCGGGTGCCTTTGCCGTGGTAGCAAAATCAACGGGTAGTGTTGATGCCAGTGTACAACTTGGCTTAGCCATATTCCCTGATTATCTATTATTACCCGGACTATTCCTAGTCGCCGCTTTCTTATCTACCGCCATGGGCACCTCAATGGGCACCATTGCTGCTATTGCGCCGGTTGCGCTAGGCTTTATTGAAACGGCAAATTTAGATGCGGCATTGGTCGCTGGTTGCTTAGTATCTGGCGCCATTTTTGGTGATAACCTATCCATTATTTCTGATACCACCATTGCATCAACACGCAGCCAAGGTGCGCACATGAAGGATAAATTTCGTGTTAACTTTAAATTTGCTGTTCCTGCTGCGCTTATCTGCTTGGTGATATTTACCGTATTAGGTGGCGAAGTAAACCATGAGTTAAACAGTGAAGCTGCTGTAATTGGTTTAATTCCTTATGTGGTTATTCTGGTACTAGCCTTGATGGGCGTGAATGTTTTTGTGGTATTAACCTTAGGTATAGTTCTAGCGGCAGCCATTGGCATGATTAGCAATGGTTATCAGTTATCTGCTTGGCTAAAAGATATCACAGCAGGTTTCGCCAGCATGCAAGACATCTTTATATTATCGCTATTTATCGGTGGTTTAAGTGAGTTGGTTCGTCAGCAAGGTGGTTTATCCGCGTTAACACGAGTGATAGAAACCCTTGCGAGAAAACTAGCGCCTAATAATAACAAACGGGCGGCAGGTTTGGGTATTGCCGGACTGGCCTTTGTTTGTAATTTCTTTACTGCCAACAACACAGTATCAATTATAGTCACTGGCGATACCGCTAAAAACCTTGCTACTGATGGTGGATTATCCCCGGCTGAGTCAGCCAGTTTGCTCGATATTTTTGCTTGTATTAACCAAGGTATATTACCTTATGGCGCTCAAGCACTATTACTTGGCGCAACGTTACAAATATCACCACTGGCGGTGGCAAGCCATGCCTTTTATCCGATGGTGTTATTTTTTGTTGGCGGTTTTGCATTTTGGCGATTAACCCGTAACAAGACCGCGTAAAGAATAGTTGATGTTTTAGTACTTATTTACTCTTACAACAGCACTAAAACATGATAGCAATGAGCCATTTTAGCTAAAGAAAACCTGAGCATTGAGTGGTGTTAAACGGTATTTTTTATCATACCGCCCTTACCTAGTATTCTATTTATGCTTTATGCATCATTGAACTCATCATGCGGTTTTTAAATATGACGTTGTTTTTGTGCATACATGCCCAAAACAAAGAAAATCACCGTAACACTCGGTAATAAGTACGGAGTAGGTATTTTAGCTAACTGCTGTGCCAAGACACTGGTTAACCAAACCGTTAATAAACCATAACCAAAAGCGCAAACAAGCACAAATACCAAGGTGCGAATGATAAAATGCTGTTTAACAAGTAACTTTTTAATCGCACCATTAATTTCATTACCAAAAATAACCAAAGCCGTAGCAATGAGGGCTAAAGCAGCTTGGTACTGATATGGACGGAACCACTGACCAACGTCTGTTAACGTAGCGATAATGAATGAACTCATACTTGATATTACTTCTCTATTTCTATATTGCTTATCCAAAGGTCTGGTTACTTAGCCATTAAGCCATAACCAATAGATTTATATTGCTACACCGTATTTGCTCAATAGTGCAATCATCTCATCTTCTGTCAGCACGGCAATACCTAAATCCTGCGCTTTAGTTAGTTTAGAGCCAGCTTTATCTCCTGCAACAACAAAATCTGTTTTCTTCGAAACACTGCCGGAAACTTTCGCGCCTAATGATTGCAGCGCTGTTTTTGCCTCAGTTCGGCCCATTTGCGTTAACGTACCGGTAAGAACGAAGATCTGCTCAGCCAGGGGTAACTCTTCAGCTGTCTTTATTTCAATTGTCGGCCAGTTCATCACTGCACTTAACCCTGAAACAATCGCTAGGTTATGCTCTTCTTTAAAGAAGTTAATAATATTCTTAGCAACAATTTCTCCGACATCTGAGACATCTTGTAATGCTTCCAGGGATGCGCTTTCAATTGCCGCTAAGGTATAGAAGTGATTAGCCAAGTTAGCCGCCGTTGCTTCACCCACTTCGCGTATGCCAAGCCCATAAATAAATTTCGCTAAGGTGGTCGTTTTAGCCTTTTCAAGGCCAGCAATTAAATTAGTCGCCGACTTTTTACCCATTCGCTCCATCATACTGACTTGAATCTCGGTCAGCTTGAATAAATCAGCGGGGGTATTAATCAAGTTTTCATCAACAAGCTGTTCAACAAGTTTATCGCCAAGTCCATCAACATCATGGGCTTTTCGCGAAGCAAAGTGTTTGATTGCTTCTTTTCGCTGCGCCGCACAAAAAAGTCCTGCGGTACATCTCAGTACAGCCTCCCCTTCTGGCTTAGCAACCGCAGAGTCACACACAGGACACGTTGTCGGAAAGATGATATCCAGCGCATTATCAGGTCGTTTATCAACAACTACACTAACAATTTGTGGAATAACATCACCGGCACGGCGAATAACGACTGTGTCATTTATTTTCAGCCCTAAGCGTGTTATTTCATCTTGGTTATGTAAAGTGGCATTAGAAACGGTCACGCCACCAACAAAAACAGGTTTTAATCGTGCAACAGGGGTAATTGCACCAGTACGTCCGACTTGAAACTCAACGTCTTCGACACAAGTTAATTCTTCTTCCGCTGGAAATTTATAAGCAATTGCCCAGCGAGGAGCTCGTGCGACAAAACCTAAACGTTTTTGCAGAGCGATATCATCAACTTTAAAAACTGTACCGTCAATTTCATAACTTAAGGCACTACGTTTAGCTAGGATATCTTGATAGAAGGCATCAGCTGCTTGTTCGCTTGCCAGTAAATGCACTTCTGGGCACATAGGTAAACCAAGAGTTTTAAGCTGACACAATCTTTGGTGATGTGAGTTGGCAAAGAACTCATTGGTTAAATCTTTGCTTTCACCATTGTCTGCCGCCAAATCACCAACAAATCCTAAACTATAGGCATAAAAGGCTAAATTACGCTTAGCGGTAATTTTAGAGTCTAGTTGTCGTAAGCTGCCCGCAGCGGCATTACGTGGGTTAGCAAAACCTTTTTCTCCACGTTTTTTAGCAAGTTCATTTAAGGCATTAAAACTTGCTTTAGGCATAAATACCTCACCACGCACTTCAACAACGCTTGGAAAATCTTTACTAGGCACGCCCATAAGTTTAAGAGGAATAGATTTAATGGTGCGAATGTTGGTAGTAATATTTTCGCCAACACTACCATCACCGCGCGTAGCTGCTTGGACTAGTATCCCTTGCTCATATCGTAAACTTACCGCCAAACCATCTAATTTAGGCTCGGCACAAAAAGCCAAAGCTTGATTACTGTTTAATCTATCTTTAACTCGTTTAACAAAGGCATGGAAATCTTCTAAGGAAAAGACATTATCAAGGGAGAGCATTGGCTGCTGATGCGTGACTTGAGTAAAAGACTTTAATGCCTGTCCTCCCACTTTTTGGCTAGGAGAATCAATGGTTTTAAGTTCAGGGTTTGCTGCTTCTAACTCGATTAATGCTGTCATTAATCGGTCATACTCGGCATCAGGTACGCTAGGTTGGTCTAATACATAGTATTCATGACTATATTGATTGATTTGCTGTTGTAGCTGGCTAATTTGCTCTTGTGCATTTGACATAAAATAATTCACTAAGGTTGAATAGTTTTTAATGCGTCTTATCCTTAAGTTGTTAACCAAGAAGCGGCACAAAAAAGGGGGTTATAAGGGACAAAAACGCGTTATAAAGAAAATAAAAACGGGCAAAAGCCCGTTATAACATGTAAGAATGATGATAACCAAGCTAAGTTAGCGGTTACTCCACAAGCGCTATCCGGCTCATACGATCGAACTCTCGTATTTTACTTAAGTAATGTTGCTCAGTTTGTTTAGTCATAACGTTGCGTTTATCATCAAGCACTTGGGCATTAAACTCTTGCGCTAACTGCTTGGCGGCATTGAGCATTTGTTCAAAGACATAAAAAGGGTCACCAGCATTGGGTAAGGTCATAAATAAACTGACGCCGCGGGTGGCAAAACTTTCCATACTATCTAAATCGAATGAACCTGGATTCATGATGTTAGCCAAACTAAAGGTCACTTTACCGTTACCGGCATTGTCTTCATGACGATGAAAAATATTCATTTCGCCATATTTGAGACCTAGGGTCAGTAAACTTGGTAATAATGCTGCACCAAACATTTGCTGATTCGCCGGCATTACCACTGATAATATAATGACTTGTGGCTCTAATTGAGTTGCAACCTTCTTAGGTTCAGCAACTCGTTCGCTTGCCTGATTGTCAAAATCAATTTCCATCTGCTCACGTTTTAATGCCGCTGGCGATGACACTTTGGTAACTTTTTTGATTGGCGTGCGTGCAGGCTTAGCTCGAGTTACCGGTTGCTCATATAAAGGTTCAAAATGAACCGGTGCCTTGGGTGCTACCGGTGTTTTAACAACCCTAGCATTGGCAGTCTTCTTTGTGGGTGTTAACTCGTCACCTAATTCATCTTTAGTAAATTGGCTGTTGCTATCTTCAGGTGAAGCTTCAAAGGGGTCTGCTTGAAAACTTGTCTGAACATCCTCTTTGAACCAGTCATCTTCAAGGCTGCCATCTAATAGCTGAACTGAACTTTGATCAATTTTTTCAGCTTGGCCTTGACTAGTCTGGCCAGCAAGATCACCTAAAACATCTTTTTTAATTAATATTTGGCTTTTAGATAGGTCATCGGGTAGTTGCACACCCGTGGTCAAAATGTGCTCAACAACCTCATCTTCAAGGCTTTTGCTACCATTAGCTA
>NZ_JABSOV010000006.1 GCF_013215345.1 Colwellia sp.
CGGGTAAATAGGGGCTAAGCCACTGTGGAATAAAATACACTAAAGGCACTAGAGCAAAATAGTTAATAATTGCCAGCAAGTGTTTGTTAGGTGGTTTCATAAGTTTCTCCTTAAATATTTATTTACTAAATAATTTTTAACTAATAGCTACTGGACGATGTTTACGATTTGAACAGTATACTTCGACCAGTACTTATTTTTACTAAAGTTACTAAGGTTGACTGCTTACTTAGCTTGGCTAGCTTGGCTAGCTTGTAAGTAGCTATTATATACCCAGCGATAGCTAGTGTGCTGACCTAAAATACCGCCTAGCTCCAACCCTTTTTCACTGCGCCAATCATCCATTACTTCTGCGAGTACCGAGGCCCAAGTAGCAACTTTAACGCCAGCTTGAGTCATACGATGAATAGATGCTTGGGCAACCGCGTTATTCCATGTACCTGAAGCATCAACAACAGCATAAACATCATAACCTTCAGCTACCGCTGATATAGCAGGGAACATCAAACAAACATCGGTAACTAAGCCTGCCATGATGATCTTCTTACGGCCAGTAGCTTCTATAGCTTGTTTAAATTCAGGGCTCTTCCAAGCATTTATTTCACCGGCACGTTCAATAACTTTATCACCTAATATTTCGATGATCTCTGGCATAATCGGACCATTTGGACCGTCAGGCATACTTGCAGTGGTCACGGTAGGCATATCAACAGCTTTAGCCATGGCACATAAACCTTTAATGTTTTCGGTCATCAAATGTGGGTCTTGATCTCGACAGCTTACTAATAGGCCTGTTTGATGATCTATCATAGCTAATACGGCGTTATCGATTGTTAAAGTTTCTGCAAATTTATTCATGATGTATTCCTGTGTTTTTTTATTGAGAGATATATTAATTACGTTATTGTTTTATTTGATATCTATTGGTTTATTAACCGTGGCTCACGACAACGATTTCTACTTCGCTAGTCGCGATAATGTCAGTTTTAAAGCTGCGAATTAAATCGCCATCTTCCGCGTTAAAGCTATTGTTTTCATCGCTAAACTCAGCAGTGCCTTTACTGACATAGGCTAAGATTTCTTCGCTAAAGTTAATGGACTCGCCCGGAGCTAAACGGACAATATCTATGGTTGTTTTACTGGCAAATGTTTGCTTTTGCCCTGGTGAACCTCCGTGCTTTTTACTTCCATTCTCCTTACCTCCATAAATGCGAGTAACACCTGATTCAGGTAAGGTGTAATGTTTATAACCGGCGGGTTGTCCCGCTACTTCAGGTAATACCCATAACTGCAACATGCGGTTTTTGGTGTTATCAGGATTTTTCTCATTGTGTGAGAAACCCTCACCGCCAGCGCGTTGTACTTGCACTTCTCCGGCATTCAAACTTTGTCCGTGTTCTAAAGAGCCTTCATGACTTACTCGACCTGACATCATGATTGAAATAACATCAAGCTCTTTATGTGGATGCATATGCGTTTCGCCGTGCGGGTTAAATTGTGCATCAGCGAGGTAGACAAAATTGCCTATGCCATCAAAAGTGTTCGGCGCTTTACGTGTACCAAAAACACGACGGTCTGTTACTAATCTGTGCTCGGTTAAGCCGGCAAAGCCACCTAAAGGTAATGACTTTTTGCTAAGTACTTGCATGTGCTACTCCCTAGAAAGTTTGTTGATTTTGTTAAGTTGTTTCAGTGGTTACAATAATAAGACTTGTTTATTGTTTGATAAATACTGGTTAGTTGATAAGATAATCTCAATATCAACAACAATCTTTAATTGTTAGGCATTAACTAACAAGAAATAACTGATAAGAGATAAACGCTATGGAACATGATTTAAATGACATGATGGTGTTTTTGGCGGTAGTCGAAACCGGTAGTTTTACTCTTGCGGCAGATAGGCTAGGTACCCCGAAAGCGAATGTTAGCCGTAAAGTATCGCGCTTAGAGCAAAACCTAAGTGTCACTTTATTAGAACGCTCAACGCGGTCGCAGCATTTAACCGAAGCCGGGCGCCGTTACTTGCAACATTGCAAGCGTATCCACACCGAGATCGATTTAGCCACCGCCTCTGTTTGTGAACTTTTCCAAAGTTATACCGGTGAGTTAAAAATAGGGGCATCGGTTGCCACCGGCCAACAAATTTTAAGACCTGCACTAGGTCGGTTTATGCACCAATACCCAGAGCTGAAAGTGCAACTGAATTTAGTCAATCGGCGAGTTGATTTTATTGAAGAAGGTTTTGATGTAGTCATTCGCATAGGTCAGTTAAATGACTCTATGTTAATCGCTAAAAAACTCGGCACAGTTTCCCGAAAGTTATTTGCTAGCCCAGCCTATTTAGCGGAAGAAAGTAAGCCTGAACAAGCAGCTCAATTAACTGAGCATCAATTACTGATAATGAATCCATTCAGTAAGACCATTAATAGCGATTTAAAATTAGATTTGTTATCAAAACAAGGCGAGTCGTTTAGCTTAGATTGTCGACCAAGATTACTGGTGGATGATTTTGCTATGCTCAAACAAGCCATAGTTGATGGTTTAGGTATTGCGGTATTGCCTGATTATATGAGTCGTCAGGAAGTTGCTGCAGGTACGTTAGTCAATATATTACCTGACTGGAGCATGAGTGACTTAGATGTTTATGCGCTCTATCCAAAACATCGCGCTAAAATCCCCAAAGTGAAGGCATTTCTTGATTTTGTTAGCGAGCTCTACGGCGAAGCATTGAAGTAATAGCGTGCTTTATTTTTTATGCGTTGTTCATTGATAATGGTTAACACTGATAACGGTTAGTTCGCTTACAGCCAACTAACCGTATGTTTTATAATAATGTATTACTAGTTTGTTGATAGATTTATTGTAATCGGGTAAAACGCTCAATGGCGAGAGGGTTAATGCCAATGATATCGATAGCCGTTAATTTTCCGTCAACCACAATGTAAGAGGCAATTCGACCACTATCAACTTGGAACTGTATTCGAAATTCATCAGGTAGCTTTGCTGCGGTTGCCACCGCTTTAAGCTCTCCTAAGGTGAACTCTAGTTCATTGCTTTTAAGCAGTTCTACAATCAAATCACCCCATAACGGGTTATGAAATACGCTAGAATAATTGACTTTATCTTGCGTCTGTTTCATCACTCTTGCCGCATTTCGCTTTTGGTGACTGATAGCTGTCTCTTTAATATCCCTTTGTAATGCAGCCCAGCTTTGTTCCATGCTGTTGATATGGGCATCAGCGATAGCGTTGCCATCACCTTTATTTAATAAAATACTGTAAGCAATATCTGTGATGGCGTTGGTCATTCCGCTAGCAATCACTTCCTCATTATTAAGTACCACTAAACCAATGTTGCGCTCCAACATAAATGATGTATGAGTATGAGTTCCTTTAGTACCACCAAAGTGATGCAGCATTTTCTCTGTTTTATAAGGACCCTTGTACCAACCCCAAGCATAACCTTCGCGTTTAAAGTCTCGCCATTTACCATCATAATCAGCTAATTGTTGATGCGACTTCTTAATGACCTCAGCGGGAAAAATTTGTTTACCATCAACACGACCTTGATTTAATTGTGCGATTAAAAATTTCGCCATATCACGTGCTGAAGATACGGTGCCACCAGCCGCTTGCATGGTAATGTCGCTTTTTACAAAAGGTAGAATATTACTCGGATCGCCTGCATACCAGCCGTAAGGTTGAGAAATTTCAAAGCCTCTCTTGGCGGCGATACTGGTATATGACGAGGTATGGTTCATTGCTAATGGTTGATAAACCAAGTCAGCAATGGTTTGTTGCCAATCTTGTTTAAAATGCTCTTCAAGCCAAATGCTAACAAGGTTGTAACCTAGATTACTGTATTGAAAATCGCCCAGTTGAGTGTTTCTATCAAGGGTGGTTGCCGCCGCTAACTTATATCTTTGAGCTTTATTATGTTGCCCGGTATAGGCAAGACTGTCTTCTAACGGACGATTTGCTAAAGCATGGCTATGAGATAATAAATGCTTTACTTGCACCTTACTTTTATCAATGTAGGGGAAGTTTAATTGCGGAAACATATCAGCTATTGGTGTGTGGTCTTTAATCTCACCATTGTTTTCTACTAACAAGGTAGCTAAGGCAAATAAAGGTTTAGTGACCGAAGCAATATAAAAAGCCGTTTTAGCCGTTACTTTTTTATTTCCTTTAATATCGGCATAACCAAAATAGCCTTCATAAATAATTTTACCATCTTTTACAATGGCTATTGCCGTGCCAGAAGGTAAACCCACTTCATTTTTTACTGCGTTAACGTATCTATCAATCGCTGAAAATCATTAGCTGCACACGTGCTATTTATTCCAACAAACATGGCAATGCAAAAGCAACTTTATCTATTAATTTCTTTTAATTTTTAGTTCATTGTTAAGTGTTAACTGGGCTCCAGCATTAGCAAGCCAACTATATTAAGTCCTTTAATTAATCGCTTTTTATCACTGAGATGCAAGCCAATTAATTGCACTCGTTGTATCGTCAAAACTTTGCGCATTTTGTGAATTTCTTGCCGGAGTTCTACTTTCTAAAATTGCTAAAAGTATCGATGAGTTTATCACTACAGCTTTAGCAACCATATTTTGACTATTTAACCAGATATTACATTCATTAATTTTGTCAAAAACGTCTGGAGTCCCTCCGTCTATTTCCGTGTAATCAAACAGTAATTTAAATTCTTTTTGACCGAAGCCTTCAATGAATAACTTGAGTTGTTCAATTGTTTTGGTAATTCCTTCAAGGTTAAACGCGCCAACAGCTTTAACGGTAATAATATCGCCATCAACTGAGATGGAGCTTTGACCATGCGCTACAGCCATAATATACCTCGAAGTTATAATGCCCTTTAATAGCGGACAAAAATATGTTGGTTGAAATTGTTGAGCTAAGCGATCACTTTCTAATACGGATTGGTCTAATTGTTAGCAATCCAGTTGTACTTATTTATTGCTAAGTGTCGTTTACCAGATATCTTTGGATTACCATCTCGTTATCGGTAAACTCAGCAACGAGTTTACCGCCATTAGCGATAATCATACAGGAAGATGCAAAGTTGTTTTTATAACAATGAATATGAATGCTTTTACCCCCATTGCATTAAGTTTGCCAATAGAACTCGCCATGAGAAAGTCACCAACACCTGTTCCTCTATGCGAAGGACGGACACCTAAACCAATATGGCCACCGCAAAACTCTATTTTCTCATTTAGAAAATGTCTTAGGTTTGTTACGCCAATAATTTCCTCGTCTTTAATGAGCCAATACGTTGAGCTAGGCACAGCATCTTGAGGAATATTTATACCAGCAGCATAATCTTGTATTTTAGCTATCAGCCCAACGAAATCATCATAGTCAAAATCTAGAGGGAAAGGATAACGCTCTTCGTCACCTAATTCTTTTATATACCCGTTACCATTCAAAGTGCAGGATTTCAGTGGGAATTAAAATGACTTTAGGCAAGGATAATAAATTAAGCATAGTCATTCTATGCTTTGATTATTTAACGCGGTATAAAGTCATTTTAAACCCATCGAAGAAGCGCTTGAGCCACATCACTTCATCGTTGCTGTGACTTATAATGACGCTGTATGGAAGCAGCTTATTAGAGAATGCAGGAGCATATTCTCCTGAATAACCATTATTTCATCACAGCGCCTTGAATTGAAATTGCTCAAGCACTCTGAAACATGCATCTTGATTGGTAACGGGTATAATCAATATAGCTTTCTTGGTACTGTATTGTTGGTGATATTAGGTGCATATGTTTCCAGGCCATTTAACCATTAATTCTGTAAAGCTATCAGTAATATAAGTCTGCTTTTACGCTATTGAATCTATCTTAATTTCTTTAAATATCAAAGTACTTAAGCATTAAAGTTGAACATAAAGCGACTTAAATACTTGCTTACCTTATTACGGTGAATTATCAGTAAAGCTTTTACTTACAAAGCTACAAAGTTATAAAAAGACTTACTTAAAATGTCTGTAGTAGAGGATAAAATAAAAGTAGCTGCTGATCACCAAAAGATAACCCGTCCTCGTGGTGGTGATCCCTCTATTCAGGCCCAGTTTAAAATATAGAGAGTCCAGTTTTGGTCGTAAAGAGCTCGAGTGCTTTAGTACCTACTAATGAATTACCTGATTCATTTAATGCTGGCGAGTAAACTGCAATAGCCATTTTCCCGGGTACAACCGCGACTATGCCGCCGCCAACACCACTTTTACCGGGTAAACCAACACGAAAAGCAAAATCACCCGAAGCATCATAATGGCCGCAGGTTAGCATTAATGAGTTAATGCGTTTTGCTTGGGTAGAGTTAATCAGCTGCTGCTTGGTAATAGGATCTGTACCGTCGTTTGCTAAGTACAACATAGAGCGAGATAGCTGCTGGGCATTCATCACAATAGAGCAATGTTTAAAGTATGTTTGCAATACTTCGATGACATCATTATCAAAATTACCAAAGCTTTTCATCAAGCTTGCCAAAGCAATGTTTCTATAACCATGCTCCATTTCAGACGTTGATACTACTTCATCTACGGCGATACTTTTATCACCGCTACATTGATGAATAAACGCTAAAATTTCATTAAAGGCTTTTTCATTGGTAGCAAAATGAGAAACCAAACTATCACAAACTACGATGGCACCAGCGTTAATAAAAGGGTTACGAGGGATACCTGCTTCGTATTCTAGTTGTACTAAAGAATTGAAAGGGTTACCTGATGGCTCTCGCCAAACTCGCTTATACAAGCCATTTTGGTAAGCACGCAACGCTAAGGTATAGCTAAATACTTTAGAAATACTCTGAATAGAAAAGGGCGTTTGGTATGAGCCAACACCATAATACTGGCCATCATTTAAGGTGATCGCCATACCAAATTGCATTGGATCAACATTCGCTAATGCGGGAATATATTCAGCAACCTTGCCTTGTCCAAGTAAAGGGGATACTTCCTGATGTATCTCCTTTAATACGTTCATCAGTTTCATAGATAAAGCCTATTTAATACCATTAACAACATCAATTCTAATCAATTTACTCCTAACTCAGAGCTTGTCAGAGAAGTAAGCACAAGTAAAGATTGTGTGGCTATAGTCGCTTATATCAATAAAACTTATGACGTTATCACTTGCCTGACAAGCTGCCGAAGGCAAGTTTAAATGCTTATATATCTGTAGTAAAAATGAACTACACTTTTACTCTAGGCTTTAAATTTATACTAACAATACCGAGTTCACGGGCAAAAATATTCTCAAAAGTAGTGAGGAGTCATTAATATGCAAGTTGATTTATCAATCAAGCAACGAATTATCGCAATGGTCGTGATGGCCGTTGCGGTACAGCTTGTTGCGACCGTCATAATACTATCGCAATTAATCACCATTGAGCATCATATTGAAGCCGTTGCTACTACAGATATTCCCATTACTAAAGCCATGACTGTTTTAACAGAGCACCAGTTAGAGCAAGAAATATACTTTGAACAGGCTTTTCGGTTTGCTTTAACCATGGATACTGAGGCGAAAGCAAGTAAACACTTTCGTGATGCGGTTGAGCACTTTAATGGTTTGAATGACAAAATAAGCAGTGAATTAAAAGCAATAGAATACTCAATTGAACAAGCAAGAAATCATGCTAAAGAGCAGATCGTCATAGATGAATTTGTTCAGCTGTTAAACGAAGTGCAACAAATAGAAAGTCAGCATAATAGATGGGCAGAGCATGTTGAAGAGATTTTTGTTGAGTTAGTAAATAAGAATTTTCATCATGCTGAACAGTTAAGTGAAAACGTTGAACAAGAGGCGTTAATTTTATCTAAACATGTTGAAGATGTTTTAGCTGAAATTGAGCGCTTTACCGAAGAGGCGGTAATAAGCATAGATGAAGAGGCTATAGCCCTTGAGTTTATCGCCATAGCTGCAGTGGCAGTGAGTATACTCGTTAATATTGTTAGCGCTTGGCTAGTCATTACTGCTGTGCAAGCAGGTTTGAAAAAAGCAGTAAACTCATTAGAAAATATTGCCCATGGTAATTTCGATGAACATGTAGCAATAGACGAGCCAGGTGAAGTAGGGCAAATGCTTGAACATATGGAAAAAATGCGCGGTAACATTTGTTCCATCTTAACTAAGGTCAATGACTCTACTATTGATGTGCAGGCAACTGCTGAAGTATTAGCGCAAACCAATAATCTGGTGCAAGATAATTTAACCAATCAATTTCAACAAATTGATTTGGTGGCTACGGCGATTAATGAATTGTCTTCAACTGCACAAGAAGTGGCAAAAAACACTACCAGTACCCTAGAACTAACAGAAGCTGCCTCAGCTAGTTCACAGCAAAGTCAGCAGGTAAATTTACAAGCCATGGAGCAAATTAGTCAACTGGTAGAAAGTTTATCAGACAGTGGCGAAGCCCTTACTAAGTTAGAGAGGAACAGTGAAAAAATAGAATCAGTACTAGAAGTTATTAAAGGCATTGCCGATCAAACTAATCTGTTAGCGCTAAATGCCGCGATAGAAGCCGCTAGAGCAGGGGAGCAAGGCCGAGGTTTTGCAGTCGTTGCCGATGAAGTGCGAAATTTAGCCCAACGTACGCAAGAATCAACCACAGAAATTGAACAAATGATTGAGCAATATCGTACCGGCGCTCATAACGCTGTGGTGGCTATGGATCATAGTCGTGAACTTAGTGCCAAAACCATAGAGTTTTCTGAGCGCTCAAATGCTTTGATGGCAGATGTAAATCAGGCGATTAGTAGTGTTAATGAGATGTCTACCCAAGTGGCTACTGCCGCGGAAGAGCAACATTGTGTGGTCGACGAAATAAATAATAACATCACCCAAGTTAATGACGCCTCGCAAGAGAATAAGCAGGAAATCGAGCGGGCTGCGGAAGCAACGCATCACTTACAAACTACCTCGAAAGAATTACATGAAGAAATGAGTGAATTTAAACTTGAGAAAAAGTAGCAAGCTTATTTTTTTGCTTCCTACATTACTTATTACATTGCCTGTACATTAATTGATTTCTTACGAGTCAGTTGCCACTAAACAAAACTGTGCAGAAAAAGAAACACAACAGTTATTGTTGAGCTAATACTTGTCTACTTTTACAGCTCAGTTTAGCCACTAAGTTTAACAACTAAATGCTCCTAAATTCTCCACGAATATTTATCATGCATATTTTCCAGTAATATTTGTCAATAATATTTGGCAACTATATTAAGCCAGTACTTTGAAAAATTCCCTTTGTTACGCTTTACTCTATGTATAGTGATACAAATTATCTCTAGAGTAATCAAGCCTATACAACACCATCAACAAAGGGATAGCGTATGTTAATGCCAAGGGAAGTAAATACTATTGCTGACGCTAAGTTAATTGTTGAGCAAAGGGGCCTTAGCCATGTGAAGGTAGGCCTGTTTGATATCGATGGCATTATGCGTGGTAAGTACATGAGTAAAGAAAAATTCTTTTCTTCACTAGATTCAGGCTTTGCTTTTTGTGATGTTGTTTTGGGCTGGGATTGTAAGGATCAGCTTTATGATAATAGTAAATATACCGGTTGGCATACCGGCTACCCAGACGCACCGGTTCGTATTCTGCCACAAACCTGCCGAGCTTTACCTTTTGAAGATGATATGTTGCTGTTTATCGCCGAGTTTAGTGACACCGCAGCGCCCATTTGTCCACGTAATACCTTAAAGCGAGTACTTGCACGGGCAAAGTCCCTAGGCTTTGAAGTGATAGCCGCATTCGAATATGAGTTTTTTGTTTTTAATGAAACACCTGAGTCTGTTCGAGCAAAAAACTATCAAAACTTAATACCACTGTCACCGGATTTTTTTGGCTATTCGATGATTCGCAATTCGGTGCACGCCGACTTACACCATCAAATTTTAGATCTTGCTCAGCAAATGGACTTTCCTCTTGAGGGTTTACATACCGAAACGGGGCCTGGGGTATTAGAAGCCGCCATAGCCCATGATGAAGCTTTAAATGCCGCGGATAAAGCTGCGCTATTTAAAACTTTCATCAAGGTTTGGGCGCAGCGTAATAATTTAATGGCGACTTTTATGGCTAAATGGTCAGCTGATTTACCAGGGCAAAGTGGTCATATTCATATCTCGTTAAAAGATGCACAGGGCAATTCGATTTTTTATCAGCAAGACAATGAATATGGTATGAGTGACTTACAACGACAGTTTCTTGCCGGTCAACAACGCTTTATGCCTGAGTTTATTGCCATGATTGCGCCAACAGTGAATAGCTATAGTCGTATGGTTCCCGGCTTATGGGCGCCACTTGATGCAACTTGGGGAGTAGAAAATCGTACCACAGCTCTAAGGGTCATTCCTGGCTCGGCCAAGTCACAACGTATTGAATATCGACTGGGCGCCGCCGATGCTAATCCCTATTTAGCTTTAGCGGCGGTCATTGCCTCGGGCTTAATAGGCATAGAAGAGCAACTTGAGCCGTTAGCGCAAATTAAAGGTAATGCCTATCAACAAAGTCACCCAGCTGAATTATCCTTGCCTAATACATTATTTGCTGCGGCTACTAAGCTTAAGCAATCAAAAGCGGCCATTGAGATGTTTGGTAATGATTTTGTTGAGCATTTTAGTGCCAGTCGTGAATGGGAAGAGCGAGAGTACCGTAAACATGTCTCTGATTGGGAGCTTAGTCGTTACTTTGAAATCATATAAGTCAAAATAATTTAAGTCGAAATAATAAGTTGAGATTATATAAATTGAAATGAAATAAGTTGAGCTTCTATAAACTTAAATCGATTAAGTAAAAATCACTTACCGCTAGCTTGGTATAAGTAAGGAAAATAATGAGCAATATTCAAGTCACACGTTCACCTATTGATAACAGCATTTATGTTGAACGTGAATTGGCTACTCAAGTAGAAGTTAAGCAAGCCTTGCAACTTGCCCATAGTGCGCAAATTAAATGGCGACAAAGTTCATTAGAACAGCGAGCTGCTTATTGCCATGCCATGGTTGATATTTTGTTGAGTAAGTCCGATGAAATTGCGGAGCAGTTATGCTGGATGATGGGACGACCCATTCGTTATGGTAAAGGTGAAATCACCGGTATGGCAGAGCGCGCTCGCTTTATGATTACCGAGGCACAAAATTCCCTAACAGATATAAAGTTAGCCGATAAAGCGGGTTTTATTTGCTACATTAAGCGCGAACCTTTGGGTGTGGTATTTATTATTGCTCCGTGGAATTACCCGTATTTAACGGCGATTAACTCTATCGTGCCTGCCATTATGGCGGGCAATACCGTGCTGCTAAAACATTCGGCGCAAACACCGCTATGTGGTGAGCAATTTGCTAAAGCTTTTACCCAAGCTGGCCATTCTTTATGTGTGCCTGATGGCATCTTTCAAAATTTATATCTAAGTCATGACAATACCGAAAAGCTAATTAAGCAGCCGTTAGTTAATTATGTTGCTTTTACTGGCTCAGTAGCCGGCGGTGACATGGTTGAGCGCGCTGCCAGTGGCCGCTTTATTGGTGTTGGCTTGGAGTTAGGCAGTAAAGATGCTGCTTATATCCGAGCCGATGCCAACATAGCGGAGGCAGTGGCAAGTTGTGTTGATGGTGCTTTTTTTAACTCGGGTCAATCTTGTTGTGCTATTGAACGTATTTATGTGCACAGTGATGTCTATGATGATGTTGTTGAGCAAGTAGTAAGCTCAGTGAAAGACTATAAACTAGGGCGATCAGATGAGTTTTCTACTACACTTGGCCCTTTGGTGAAAGCCGATAATGCTGACTTTGTCCGAGAGCAAATAGCTGATGCTATTTATGCGGGCGCAAAAGCTCATATCAATCCGGATATTTTCCCCTTAAATAAAGCGGGTAGCGCATATCTTGCACCGCAAGTTTTGACTCAAGTAAATCACAATATGTCGGTGATGATGGATGAGAGTTTTGGCCCTGTGGTCGGTATTATGAAAGTGTGTGACGACGACGAAGCCGTGAGCTTAATCAATGATTCAGCCTTTGGTTTAACGGCGGCAATATTTACCCGTGATATTAAACAGGGCATAACACTGGGTGAGCAATTAGAGGTCGGTACTTTTTTTATTAATCGCTGTGATTACCTCGACCCGGCTTTGCCATGGACAGGGATTAAAGATTCTGGCCGCGGCTGTACCTTATCAAGTTTTGGTTATGCCGCGTTGACTAGAACAAAATCTTTCCATATAAAGTTGACTAACACTGAGTCGGAGGTTGCTGGTGAGTGAAAATAGCCAAGGTCAGAAAAGCCTGGTTCAGCAAAGACAAGTTCAGCAAAGCGATTTTTATGGAAACTGGCATTATCCTACCTCGATTCGTGCCGGTATTGGCCGTATTAATGAATTAGCTTTAGCATGTAAAGAGCTTGGTATGAATGCGCCGTTGGTTGTCACTGACCCTGCATTAGCCGCATTGCCTATGGTCAAACAAGTTGTTGTTGATCTTGTTGACCAAGGCATACCTTGTGAAGTGTTTTCTGCTATTAAAGCAAATCCGTGTGAGCAAAATATAACGGATGGTGTTAGTGCTTTTTTGCAAGGTAAGCACGATGGCATCATAGCCTTTGGTGGTGGCTCAGCGTTAGATGCTGGCAAAGCAGTGGCCTTAATGGTGGGTCAAAGCAGACCCTTATGGGACTTTGAAGATATAGGGGATAATTTTAACCGAGTAAATGTAGAGAGAATGGCTAAAGTCATTGCTATTCCAACCACATCAGGTACCGGCTCTGAAGTAGGACGAGCATCGGTAATCACCGATGAACAAGCACATATTAAACGTATTATTTTTCACCCGAAAATGTTACCTAGTATTGTCATTTTAGATGCCCAACTAACCCTTGGTTTACCCGCAGGATTAACGGCGGCAACCGGCATGGACGCTTTATCTCACGCGCTGGAAGCTTATTGTGCACCTTCATTCCATCCTATGGCGGCAGGTATTGCCATTGAGGCTATTCGCTTAATAAAGGAGTATTTACCTAGAGCAACGGCTAATGGTAATGATCTCGAGGCGCGAGCACAGGTGATGGCAGCAGCGACTATGGGTGCTACTGCTTTTCAGCGGGGCCTAGGCGGTATGCATGCCCTAGCACATCCACTGGGTGCACTTTATGATAGTCACCATGGTTTACTTAATGCCATCTTAATGCCTTACGTACTCAAAGCAAATGAACAGGCCATTACACAGAAAATCGATCGATTAAGTCGTTACTTAGCGTTTGAACAGCAAAGTTTTTCTGGTTTTTTAAACTGGATTTTAGCGTTGAGGTCTCAATTAGCGATTCCTCATTCATTACAAGAAATAGATATTGACGCCAGCAGAGCCGAAGAAATTGGCATTATGGCCTTTAATGATGCCTGTGCCGCGGGAAATCCAATCGTTCTTACTGCTCAGCAATACAGTGAAATTTTCAAAAAAGCAGTACAGGGTGAATGTTAGCGAGTTAGCTATTATTTAAATAGAGCAGAAGAGAACTGGGCTGTATTGAATTGGTCTTAGTTGATATAGAGTTGATATTGATTCGAGATTAAATATACGCTGAGGAGTAATGATTATGAAGTTAGGTATTTTGCTTTGTGATCATGTCCAAGCTGCGCTTCAACAAAAATTTGGCGACTATCGAGATATGTTTGCTCAGTTGTTATATCAATGTGATAGCTCCTTAGAACTGCACTATTACTGTGTTGTCGATGGCCACTTCCCAGACAATATTGATGTTTGTGATGCTTATATGGCGAGCGGTAGCAAAGCCAGTGTTAATGATGACTTACCTTGGGTAAATGCTTTGGAGAGGTTTGTCTGGCAACTGTTTTTAGCCGATAAACCCTTTGTTGGCGTGTGTTTTGGTCATCAACTCATTGCTAAAACCTTGGGCGGAAAAGTTGCTCAATCTGATAAAGGCTGGGGCGTTGGTATTGCGACCACGAAAGTGCACACTAATAAACCTTGGATGCAGCACAAGAAAACTCAAATCAAACTCGTGGTCAGTCATCAAGAGCAAATATGTCAGTTGCCACCAGCAGCCGAGGTGTTAATGGGTAATGACTTTTGCCCTTATGCCATGATACAAGTGGGCCATCACTTTATTGGTTTACAAGGGCATCCAGAATTTAGTCGCACTTATGGCAAGGCGATAATGCAAAGTAGAAAAGCTATTATTGCTGAGACAAACTACGCTCAGGGACTTGACTCTCTGTCACAACAAGTGGATGGTAAATTAGTCATGGCCTGGCTTCTAAATTTTATACAGCAAGCTATTGCCAGATAGTGCCGCAGTTAAAAATTGATAAAAGCACTGAATGCGAGCGCTGTGTTTTAAGTCCTTATGATAAACAAACCAAATAGACTCATCTTTATTGCCAATGTCTAGATCTACCTTCACCATTGATGGATGCAACTTTGCTTGATGTTCACCTAAAGGGCCTATGCCCATACCCGCAATAACGGCCTCGTGAATATCGGGGAAGTGGTTACTTTGAAAAACTATTTTATTTTTATCTATTTTATCAACAACATAATTTACAAAAGGAATACGGTATTTATCGGGTGTTGGTAACACCCATTGATGCTGGTTAAGCTCGTTGGCTGAGTTAGGTTTACCATATTCATCAACATAACCTTGTGTGGCGTAATAAGCCGTTCGTATTTTGGTTAAATTTTTGACAATAATATCACCGCCTGTAGGACAGGGACCTGCGCGAAGAGAAACATGGGCGGCACCAGAGTCTAGCGGCACAATATCATCGGTAGAAATTAGCTTAAGACGTATCTTTGGATATGCGTCCCTAAACGCTTTTAGGCTAGGGGTGATTACTGGAGAGAAAGAGCTGACCGTGGTGATCCTAAGCTCGCCGCTAATATCCCCCTCAACATTTTGCAGTTTATTTTCTAAGCGGGAAAAATTTGCCAACATTTCGGGCATTTCATCCATTAACACACAGCCAGCATCGGTAAGTTTATAACCACGTTGGTGGCGAATAAATAGTTTTACTTCAAGCGCCTGCTCTAATTGGTTTATCCGTCTTAATACTGTGGCATGATTTATTCGAAGAGATATGCCCGCTTTGCTTAAGCTGCCGTCAATGGCGACTTGATAAGCTATTTTATAATCATCCCAGGAAATATCTTTCATTACTTATCCCACTAACCTCACTAATACTTAGGCACTTTACATTATTAGTTGTGCATATTTGCACAACAGTTTCGCATTTATTGATATTTTTTAATAGGTTTTAGTTGGTTATAGTAGCGTTAAGAACTTAATAAGGACGTTGGCAGCCATATAAAAACCACCAAAAAAAAGAGATAGCAGCATGAGCACTAACATACTAAAGAACAGCGAAAATAGTTACGGTCTTGTTGCCATAATACTGCACTGGCTTATGGCAATTACAATATTTTCTTTATTCGGTTTAGGACTCTATATGGTTGAGCTAACGTATTACGATGCTTGGTATAAAGGCTCGCTCGATTTACATAAAAACATTGGTATAACGCTATTCGTTGCCTTGATGTTAAGAATTTTCTGGCGTGTGGTTAATATCACACCAAGAAATGCAGATAAATCTGCGAGTAAGTTCGAAGTAAAAGCGGCACATTATGCCCATATTTCGTTATATGTATTGATGGCGGTTTTGATGATCAGTGGCTATTTAATCTCTA
>NZ_JABSOV010000060.1 GCF_013215345.1 Colwellia sp.
CCTTGCTGTGGCGCAGGCATGGAAGTCACTGAAGTCTTACCGCACTTGTATTTGCCTCGTGCACCGCCCTTAATGTTGAATTAGTGGTTCAGATTGGCAAAAGTTAAATTATCGGAAATGGAGATAAGGGCTAGCCTTGTTCGGTTTACCCACAATTGCCGAATAAGGACTAAAATAAAATAGCATTAGGAGAAATATCACAGTGAAAAACACGTTGAAGCAACGTAAATTAATATTGATAAAGTATTTTACCCACCAAGACCAAAAGATAACAGAGCAATCCCCATAGCACAGCGCTAGCTTCCCGCGGTTTCTTCATTGTGAGCCTTTCAGACATCAGCCTTCAGTTGAAGAGTTGTTGATAGGTTTTGTGTATTGGCTGATATCTGAAAACCTTAACATTGCGGACGTTTTTTATGTACCCAAGTCACCTCAACTAAGGGGCAGTTTAGATACGATAGCGGACGTTCCCCACAGATATAAATACGCATTGTTTGACTATAAATATTACCAATTAATCGAATAACCTGACTGGCAAAAATGCCACCACAGCGGTCGTTCATCATTAAATAATTAATACTAACGCCATGCGTATTGAATATATTAGCTGCTTGCTTTTAACGGTCAACTGATCGCTGAAAGGAGATTTAGCGACTACAATGATCGGCAGGAGGAAATGAGTTAAACAAACTTATAGCCTCTCAATCAATTATTTGGAGCATGACGACTTTAATCATTAACCGTTTTTTAAAACTTAACAACTTACAAATATTATAGTGATATTTACTTTAAAATTTGTCAAAATCACTCATCTAACCGACTCAATTAAAAACTTGCGATGACAATTAACAGCCAATTAATTTTGATATTAAGTGCTCTAGGTTCAATAAATGGTATCTTCGTTGCTTTATATTTATTTGCGTCAAAGCCTAAAAAAATAGCCCATAAGTTTTTAGCCGCGATGATATTAATGATCAGTATTCGAACGTTGAAATCTGTGTTGTTTTATTTTAATCCTGAGATAACTAAGAATATTTTGCAAATTGGCTTATCGGCGTGTTTTTTGATTGGCCCTCTACTTTATTTTTTTTGTTGTAGTCATCTCAATCGATTGGACAGTCAACGCGTTTCTTGGAAAATTCACTTAATCGGCCTAGTTATTATTGCCATGCTAGTTGGCATACTTTATCCGTATACACAGTATGAATCATTGTGGGGCAATGTTTTTTATAAGGTCATCAATTATGTCTGGCTGTTTTATATAGTGCTATCAACGATTATTATTTTCCCTTACGTAAAAGAACTCTTTCAGAGAAAAAAAATAGTACAAGATGATGTTTGGATATTGGTCATTTTTACAGGTAATTTATTAATTTGGTTTGCCTACTATACTGCTTCGTACACATCTTATATTGTTGGAGCATTGTCGTTTTCTTTTATTTTGCTTATTATCTGCTTACTCGTTGCTTTTAAAATAAGTAACAAAAAAGCAAACATTAAGTATTCAGATAAAAAAATAGAAGATGGTGAAGCATCCGACATTTTGCAGCGACTAAGTCTTTTAATGGAGAAAGAAGAGCTTTATAAAAACTCATTGATCACTATGCCTAAAATTGCCAAACGTTTAGGTATGACAACACCAAAATTTTCTCAATTACTTAATGATAATTTTAATAAGTCCTTCCCTACCTTCATCAATGAGTATCGAATTTCAGAAGCTAAAACCTTATTGAGTATAGAAAAACCGCCTAATATGGATGATATTTCTGAACAATGTGGTTTTAATTCTCCGTCTACATTTTATAGTACGTTTAAGAAAGTAACTTCATTAACGCCAGCAAAATACAAAGCAACAATTTATCCTAAATTATAAATACAGACTATGAAATTATAAATAACTGCCGTGGTTAGTTGTATGACAAGTTAACGTTAGTTTTACTTTTAATCTACTACATAGAAACAAAATGAAACTAACTCTTCCGAGCATAATACTAGGTATTTTCACATTATTCATAGGTTTACTTGGTAAGCCTGTTTGGGCTAATTCTGATAATAAACAAATCACAACCGTTTTGGAAAATTACATTCAAGGCACTTCTTATAGTCATCCTGAAAAAATTGCAAAAGCCTTCTACTCCGATGCCAATTTACTTTTGGAAAAAAAGAATCAACCAATTTGGCGAGTATCGGCAAAAGATTATGCCGGTTGGTTTAGTAAAAATAAGTCAGGCATGTTTACCGGACGTGTTGGTGAAATTTTGAATATAGAAATATCAGATGAGATTGCTACTGCGAAAGTAGAAATTATAATCCCTGAAAAACAACAACGCTATGTAGATTTATTTCTACTGAAAAAGATAGAAAACCAATGGAAAATCATCAGTAAAACGGCAATTGGTAAACCATCAACACAACATGGAAAACGGATATTATTTATTGTGTCTAATGCTGAATTTCATGGTACATCAAGCTTGCCAGTAGGAGCAAGTTTCTCCGAAATTGTTAATGCCTATACTGAATTTAAAGACGCAGGCTTTACGGTTGACTTTGTTAGCCCTCAAGGGGGAGCTATTCCTCTGTCGTATATCAACACTTCAAATGTCACTCAGAAAAAGTACCTATATAATGCTGACTTCATGTATGCGTTAGCAAATACTAAAGCACCTAATAAAATTCAAGCGAGTAGCTACAAAGCGGTTCATTACATAGGTGGTAGTAGTGCTATGTATGGTGTTCCTGAAGACCTTGCTATTCAAAAGCTAGTCATGGATATTTACGAAAAGCACAATGGTATTGTTTCTTCCGTGTGTCACGGCACCGCAGGTATTGCTTTTTTAAAATTGAAAAGTGGAAAGCACCTGGTTTCAGGCAAACGTATTAGTGGGTATCCTGACGAATATGAAAACTTCAACAAGGCTTATTCTAAACAATGGCCGTTTAAAATTACCGAAACTGTAGAAAGGCACGGTGGCTCCTTTAAATATAGCGACAGAAATAAGGTGCATGTTGAAGTTGATGGACGAGTCATCACAGGCCAGAACCATCTATCTTCAGCACTAGTTGCCCAAACAATGATAAAAATGATCAAATCTGAACACTCAGAGTAACCAAAACTAGGTAGTGGACTAAAGCGTACCTACAACATCGAAAGCAATGCGGAAATCATTGAAATGTTGAGCGCACAATATTCGTATGATGCAGGCACATGATCTGAACACGTTAATTAACCTGAGATCTGCTTAAGAAGACTCTTTTTCTAGATCGACATTAATCCAAATTCACTCGGTGATAACTTAATACGTGGCTTTTGTTTTTTTAAGCAATAAGCCACTATGCCTGAAATGACATTCAACATAAAACCTGCCTCACTACGATGTCGACTATGCTCTATTTGTGAAATATTTTTAAGTTGATCATTTATCGTTTCAATAATGTATCTCTTTGATAACATAGCCCTATCAAATACTGACATTGCCTTAGCTTTCATGTTTTTACGAACGGTAGTGACTAAATCAACGTCATGCGCCGCTAGCTTCTCATTAAGCTTTTTACCGATATATCCTTTGTCCGCATAAAGCTTTCCGTACAAGTTTTTACATAACTCTGGAATAGGCGTTCTATCGTTTGTATTACCTGGTGTTATCTTCAGAGAAATAATTTCCCCTACATGGTTAATCAATAAATGTAGCTTGAAACCGTAAAACCAGCCCATTGTTCCCTTCCCGCGTTTGGCAACACCATCAAAGACCTTATTGCGTGGAATACGGATATTGTGGCAAACTTTTAGGCTTGTAGAGTCTACAAATGCAATGCCTGTAGGCTTTCCTTTTACCGTCTGAAAGTAAGCGCACATAGGTACAATTAAAGAAGACATTTTGTGTAAAAAACGCGTGTAACTTAGCAGACTTGGGAAATCATGTTGCCAGTACTTCTGAACTAAACCAATATAGAAGTTCTTGAAATCTCTATGGTTTGATTGGTGAAAAGCAATAACGATAGTCATGCATTCACTCAAGGTCATCTTTGACTGGCGTCTTCGTTTTTTGGTCCCGTTAGCGATTAATTCAGCCTCCCATACAGGGATAAATTTATGACAAAAGTCATCGACATCGCAAAATATATCTATTAAGTTATTCATCTGCCCACCTTTGTTGCTTTCAAATCGTTTTTAGTCGAAAGATCTGATCGCAAGGTGGGCAGTTAGTTCAATCCTTATCCAGTTTTCAGGTTACTTAGGGCTACTATTGTTACGTTTCAATACCACGCTTAGGTAAATCCTGATGCCCTTGCCAAAAATTATCATCAATCCAGAAATTAAGTCATTAGAAACTTGGGTAACTATGGATGTTTTAAAGTAGAAGGTTATGAGTGCCACGAAGCGATTAAGTATCCATTTGCAGTGTAGCCGTAAAAAGTTTTTATTGAACTGTGAGTAGCAATTCAATAAATAGCTTAAGACAGAACTGAATAAAATACAGAACTAAGTGCAAAGAGTCAATGACAAAGGCCAGCTGATAACAGCTGGCCTTTTTTATTGCTTTCTTTTAGTGATAGCATGTCGTTAGTACATTTAGTTCGTACTTAAAGTAATGCGCTCAACCTTTATATTTAGTAAATAGGTCTAGCTAATACGTCTAGCTAATTCGTTGAAACAGGGCGTATATATAAGGCCTTTCTTGCTGGAAAGGATTCACAAAAATATATTCCTTGCTGTCGATAAGCTCAAATTTATCACCGAGTCTTGTTTGCATTTCATCCACTGAGTATTGATGCACAGCTAATCCCGCGCAATGTGTAGCTCCCGTGTTGGAGAATTCAGCCAAAAGCACATAGCCGCCACATTTAACGGTGCTTTTCAGGTTGTCAAAGTAGTTGTTGATTTGCTCTTCAGTCAATAGAAAATGCAAAACCGCGCGGTCAATCCAGACATCAACAGCAAAGTTCTCATCAATACTCTTATTAACATTGTTATTAAAAGGCAGTCCTAAATCATAGTGTAAATATTGACATTGAGTAGTGTTAAGTCTTTGGGATAGTGTTTCAAGTGCTTTGGCGCTAATATCATTTACTATCAAATTAGCATCAGTTTTTATCAGTTCATCCACTAGCTTGGAAGTGCCTGCACCCGCTAAGAATAATGTTGAATTTGCAGAGATAGCGGTATGCTTTAGAAAACTCAGCGTTTGTGAACAATCATCCTCAGACCAGCCTAGCTCCGCATCTTCTTTAGCTGAAAAAATATAATCCCAGTGCGCTTGCTTATCTTCATTAGCCTTCTTATTGGTATTAATCATTGCTATCACTCATTAGAACCACTTACTTTCAGGACGTCTTTGGCTTAGGTTACTGTCATCCTAAAGCAAAAGCGCATAATTGTCCGTAGGGAGTGTGTTTAAGTGTCAGATTATTTATCGATCTTTTTCTAGTGAATAGCCTAGTTAAGCTTTCCAAATAAATTGTACCCTCCGACTATATCGCATGATAGAAAGAGAAATTAACACTGAATTAAACGTAAATTTAACGATGAAAGCGTGAAAACTTTATTAGAATAGCAATTTAATTCACTAGAGGAGTAAAATATGGCGTTTATGAGTCGTGTGATGGAAAATAAAAAGTATGTTTATTTTTTTTCTATCGCAACAGTGGCATTATTTTCAGTGTTAGCCTATCTGCTGTCACTTATTATCCTTCCTAAAAGTGGCGTGTTACTTTTATTACAATTAGCGGTTGTCGTTGTTTCTATCTTTTCGAACAAAACCATCACAACCTTGGCTGGTGTTTGTTGTGCGCTGATATTTAACTACTTTTTTACTAAGCCTCTTTATTCCTTTCACATGATAAATGCTGAAGACATTATTAATAGTATTGTCTTTATCATTGTCGCTATATTGATGAGCGAGCTTTCAATACGGTATAGAGATAAAAGTGAAGCACTAAAACAAGCTGAAATTCGTTCAAATATTTTACTTTCGGTTTCTCATGATTTGAGAACACCTCTAGCAGGAATCATTGGTTCTTTAAGTACCTTTAAAGAATATAAAGCACAAATAAAAGAGCAAGATCAGCAACTGTTAATTAATAGTGCCTTGGATGAGAGTCATCGGCTGCATGATTATGTTGAGAACCTACTGCAATTAACAAGATTAAAAAGCAAACAATGTAATGGGCTTTTTGTTTATCAGTCAATTTGGCCGGTAATTAAAAAAGTTGAGGCTCGCTTTTCGGATAAACGATTAATTATCCTGAAAATTAACAGTCTAAAACAGTTGAATATACAAGAGTCATTAATTGAGCAAGCAATTTACAATATTGTCGATAACGCACTTAAATATTCTCCTAAGGAAAAGCAAGTGATCGTTGAGGTTGAGAGTGATGAACAGTGGCTTTATGTGCGTATTAAAGATAGTGGCTTAGGCGTCCCTAAAAAAAATCGTCTCCAAATATTCGATCTTTTTTATTCCAGTCGTATTGGCGACTCAGGGAAAGGCGGGGGAGGAATTGGTTTAACCGTTGTTAAAGGCATTGTTGATGCCCACAAAGGTAAGGTCGCAGTAATAGATTGTCAGCAAGGTTGTACCATTGAACTTGCGTTACCATGGGAATATAGCAATGAACAAGCCTAGAATTTTACTTATTGATGATGAAGAAAAAATTCATCAATTTATTTCTATATCTTTAACAGCTGAAGGGTTTGAATATTTAGGTTGCAGAGATGCGAGTTCCGGCTTGGAATGTTTTCAAAATGATAAGCCCAACCTCATTATATTGGACTTAGGTTTACCGGATATTGATGGTAGCACGGTGTTAACAATGATAAGAAAAATAGGCAATATACCTATTTTAGTGTTAACCGCTAGAGATCAAGCAGCAGAAAAAGTAAAACTGCTCAATGCGGGGGCAAATGATTACTTAAGTAAACCTTTTGAAATAAAAGAATTAATTGCCAGAGTAAAAGTTTTATTAAGAGACATTCAATATGAGCCTATCCCGGCAGAATTGCACTTTGAAAACTTAATCATTAGACCCTTTGAGCCAATGGTTTTTATTAAAAACACTTCAATACACTTAACAAAAAAAGAGCATCAATTATTGCTGTTGCTGGCAATTAATCCCGGGGTATTAATTTCTCAAAAGAAAATACTGGTTGCTATTTGGGGAGAATTCCACAGTGGCGATAGTCACTATTTACGGGTTTTAATTACTCATTTAAGAAAAAAGCTTAAAGATGATGCCGAAGATCCTATCTACATTAAAACAGAGCCAGGCATAGGTTACCGTTTTATTTGTTAATGTTAAATTTTTTATTATCCCATTTTGGAGACTAGTTATGGCCCATTTCACAGTAATAGGCTTAGGCGTATTTGGTTTATCTGCTTGCTTAGAGCTAATTCACCTAGGACACACTGTTACCGGTATTGATAGTAACCCCAAGGTTGCCGATAAATATGTAGATAAACTCACTCAAATAATTATTTGTGATTGTACCGATGAAAAAGTGCTTAGGGAAATAGGCCTTACCAATAGCGATACTGTGTTAGTAGCAATTGGTAAAGATATGCAATCAAGCATACTTTGCACACTGTGTTTAAAAAATATAGGTGTTAACGAAATATGGGTAAAGGCAAGCTCAATCCCTCATCATACTATTATTTCTAAACTCGGCGTTTCTCGTATTATCCACCCTGAAGAAGAAATGGGTATACGTGTAGCTCAATCGCTAAATTATCCTATGGTTAATGATTATATTTCATTAGGAAATGATCTTTATATTGTTGAAATAGATATTAAAGAAAACTTGCATGATTTTTATTTGGGCAAACTTTTAGCTGCAGAAAAAGACAAGATTAATCCGTTACTGGTAAAACGAGAAGGGCAGGTCATTAGCCAAGTCGATATGGAATTTCAGCTTAAAGTTAAAGATAAACTCATTTTATGTGGTAAACGTTCAACACTAGAAAATATAGCCCCGCGGTTAATTTAATTGATATGATGAAATGGCACCCCTCAAAAACCTTCATTGTAAGAAATAACAAGGTACATCAAAAAGTTAATGCTGCTCCGCCACTTATTCTGGCCGGAAGTTTTATATGCTTAATTTTTATTGGCACGCTGCTTTTAATGTTGCCAATTTCGACAAACTTGCCAATCACTTGGGAACAAAGTCTGTTTACCGCTACATCAGCAGTTACTGTTACCGGTTTAGTTATTATTGATACGGGCACCTCGTTTACTCTATTTGGACAAACTATTATTGCCATACTTATACAGTGTGGAGGTATAGGACTGATGACCTTTGCTGTTGTTACCCTTATTGCGCTTGGCGGGAAAATAGGTTTTTTACAGCAGGTTGTAGCCAAAGAAGCTTTTAATCAAACAGATGCCTCAACAATACTGAGCGTTGCTAAATCAGTTCTGTTGTTTTCACTGATAATAGAAATGATAGGTTTTGTGATTTTATCCATCTATTGGAGTAATGAACTTGGCTGGGCTGATAGTCTTTTTCATGGTTTTTTTTATACCGTTAGCGCATTTAACAATGCAGGCTTTGCTTTATCACCGCAAAGCCTGTCCAAATACGTTAGTGATCCCGTGGTAAATTTTACCATCAGTGCACTACTTATTTCAGGAGGCTTAGGTTTCACAGTCTGGAGAGAAGCTATAAAGTCAAAATCGTGGGATAAACTAAGCCCTTATAGTAAGACCATGATATTAGCTACCATTGTCATTAATTTAGTTGCCTTTATCGTTATTTATTGTATCGAATATAATAACCCTAACACGCTACAACCTCTTTCAGAATCAGGTAAGTTATTAGCCTCTTGGTTTCAAGCGGTAACGACAAGAACTGCGGGCTTTAATACTTTACCAATAGAGCAGCTAGAGGATGCTAGCACTGCGCTAATGTTACTACTCATGTTTATTGGCGGAGGCTCTTTAAGTACCGCCAGTGGCATTAAAGTGGTAACTTTTATTGTACTGATTTTAGCAACGTATAGTTATTTAAGAAGAGATAAAACCATAACTATATATAAGCGAGAAGTATCCCGAGAAACGGTTACCAAGGCACTTGCCTTAACTATGATTTCTATTGCCGCAACCTGTATTGCTATATTTTTTCTGTTATTAACTGAGGATGCACCATTTCTTGATATTGTCTTCGAAGCTATTTCTGCACTAGGAACAGTGGGCCTTTCTCGAGGTTTAACATCTTCCCTATCAGGGCCCGGTGAATTAATTATTATCACGCTTATGTTTATCGGGCGGCTAGGTCCGTTAACATTGGCTTACTTTTTAGCAAGCCCAAGAATTAAACGCTTAAGATATCCCGAAACGCAGATAACAATAGGTTAGTTTTATCCATATATTTCAACTTGCCCTGGTTGTATGGCAACGAATATAGGCAAGAGCAGGGCGAGGATAATAGTTAATCGTGTTGTCGGTGCATTTGGGCTAAGACTTAACTAAGTCGTGCTAGCCGCTCGTTCATAATTATTCGGGTGATAATTTATCTAGCAAGTCATAGACTTATCAGTCATTAACTAGTCAATTAAAGCACAAGCTGATTATGCCAAAGGTGAATACCGGTTTGTCGCAACAGCGTTTAACAAAGTGATTCAAGTTGAGCCAAATAACATTGAAGCGCGTAAATTATTAGCAGACGCTTATGAGCAACTCGGTTATCAAGCTGAAAGTGCGGGCTGGAGAAATACCTATTTAACTGGTGCGCAAGAGTTACGTGTGGGTACTTTACCTGGTAATCCAAAAACAGCCTCTGCAGATGTATTAGCTGAAATGACCATTGAAAACTTATTGGATTTTATGGCAGTACGAGTAGATTCGGTAAAAGCACAACACACACCGTTTACCTTAAATGTCGTGTTACCTGATACGAAAGAAGTTTTTTTGTTGAAATGTCTAACGGTAACTTAAGTAACATCAAGGTAGGTAAAACGTTAGTCGCGGATGCAACCTTGTATATTAACCGTAGCGATGTCACTAAAACCATCTTAAAACAAACGACATTAAAAGCGCTTTTCGCCAGTAAAAAAGCAGGCCTAGAAGGTCAGCAAGAAGTGTTAAACAAATTACTCAGTGCCTTGGTTGAATTTGATGAAATCTTTGAAATTGTACCGCGTCCTGAAAAAGGACAGGAAGTTGATGCCGAGCTATACCACTAGAGCTATACCTTTAGGGAAGAGCTAGCACAGCAAAAGTATCTAAAGCTAATCATTAATAGCAATTGTTAAGCTATCAAAAAAGCCAGCGGATGCTGGCTTTTTATATTCATCAGTATTGAGCAATTCACTATTACTTATTCACTATCCATAGCGTATTCACTATACAGAGCATAACTCAACTGGAATTAACTAAGCTGGGATTAACTCAACTGCTAGAAATCATAACGCATTGAAACTGAGAAACCACGACCAGCTTCAGTAACATCTGATAAAGTCGAAATATCTTTGTGGCCAGCGCCGTTTAGAAATCTGACGTATTCTTTATCAGTAATGTTGGTTATTGCTAAGTTAACTCTAAATTCATCGCTTACTTGGTAGCTAGTTAAGAAATCAACCGTGCCATAGCCGGCTACGTCCGTATGGCCTTCGTTTACTTTTTCCATGCGAGTAGCCCAGTTAAGGATTAACTCAGCAGATAAGGCGTCAACTTCATAACTAACACCGGTAATGCCTGAAAGTGGTGAAATACTGGTTAAGTATTCTCCAGTGACATCATTTTTTCCATCTTGGTATGCGGCATTGGCAAACACTGAGAAGCTATCGTTTAAGTGATAACGTACCGATGCTTCAATACCTTTAAGTGTCACTGAGGCAATATTTTGGTATTGATTGATTTCTACAATCATATCTTGACCTGTGTATGGGTCAGTAATGGTTTCATGACCAATAACTTCTGTCTCTAAAAAATTATCAAACGTGCTGTAATAAACTGCCGTTGAAAAGAAAAAATCACCTGTATGACCACGTAAACCAATTTCAAAATTGTCACTTTCTTCTGGTGCTAAGTCATCACTAGGGACAATTTTATAACCAGCCATTGAGTTATCATGCTCAATGTAAGCTAAGTCATAAGCAGGTACTTTAAAGCCTTGACCATATTGGACAAAACCGGCAATAGTATTGGTAAACTTATATAGGCCGCCAATGCTTAATGAAACATGGCTTTCATCAAAGTCTTGGTAAGCTTTGCCATCTTCTTTTAGTGCGCCATTAGCATCCATTTGGTAAGTATCAAAACGAGCACCAGGGGTAATTAAAAGATTGCCATCTAATAGGGATATTTCGTCATTGATGAAAAAGCCAGCACGGAAAACGTCAGTCTCTGGGAATTTATCAGTTTCTTTCGGATAACCATTTTTTGGCGTACCTTCTACCGAATAAAGTTTGTTTTCTGTACGACTAGAAGTTGATTGTTCAACATCTAAACCATAACCAATAGTGTGAATATCATTAAACGCTAAACTTGCATTTGATAAGAAGCCGACAGTCTCTTGTTTATAAACCGAGGTTTTCCACATATCGCGAAGTTCTGCTGGCGAGTGCGGGTTGGCAGCAATATCTATCTGACCATATTCAACATCTTCTTGCTCACTGCTATTTACATATAGCGAGATATTGAGCATGTCATAAACGGCAGTTGCTGACTCACTATGAAAGCGCAATTGAAAGGACTGGTTATCTTTTTCACTTTCACTGTTTTCATCAACAATGTTATAATCTTTAAAATTTCTAAAGTAACCTAATAGACCGTAAGCAACATCACCAGTAACATCTTGATTCCAAATGTCAGCCGTAAAGCTAAGGTAGGTATCTTCATTGAAGTTGTATTTTGCTTTGTAGAAAATACTGGTTGATTCAATGTCTAGGGAAGGTTTAGTGCCTGCATAGTTTTGTGTCTCTTCACCGCTGCGATAGTTCAAGTTAAGTACTTGCTCGAAATCACCCGTTGCTAGGGCAAAAGTAGTACCAATATGGCTTTGTTTACCGTCATCGGTGTAACCAGCCTTAACATTACCAGCAAAGGTTTCACCCTCTTCAAGGTAATCACTAGCATCTTTAGTGGTGAATACCACAATACCACCTAAGGCATCAGAGCCATAAAGCGAAGAAGAAGCACCTTTAGCTACTTCTACTTGTTTTAAAGTATCGGTTTCGATAAAGCCACGACCAACAATGTCATTTAAACCATTAGCGCCATACCCCTCGTTCATGCGCATGCCATCTTTGATCATCAAGACACGATCGCCACCCATACCACGGACGATAATATTTTGTGCACCACCAGTACTGCCAGTTACTTGCACACTTGGGTCATATTTAAATAACTGGTTCATATCAGTAACCAGCTGTCTTTCAATGTCTTGCTCAGTAATTACCGAGATACTACCTGCAACATCCTTTAGCGGCTTTTCTGTTTTAGTACCACTAATGACAATTCTTTCAAAGTCACTATGAACAGTGTCATAGACATTACCTTCAGCATAACTTGATGGTGCGACAAAAATGGCTGTTGAAATGGCGGTGGCTAGCAGGGCGCGCTTGGGCATAAACATGGTGTATTCCTAATAAGTCTGCTTACCAAGAGTGTTAGTGCATGTTAACGAGTTAAAAAATTGTTACTTGCTACAACAGTTTGGTAATCAATTGGGTTGTTATTAATTTATGGCGAGTACCATACAGATCGGAAATACAAATGTAAACCTAAATAGGAATAATTACCGTTTAGGGTCTGGGTTTTATTTGGTTTTTTGTCTAATAAGGAGTGAAATTCATTAAGCGCAACCTTAATCATAATGATAATAATTATTGTTTGAATACTCGTTACGGGAGTTGTACAATTGTTTAGCTTAAATTTTAGGAGAGACTTAGCACAGTGAATATTAAATCTTTAGAAGTTACCATGGCGCAAACATCAGAATTTTTGATGACGCCAGTTATTATTTTAATTTGTTCGTTAGTGGTTTATGCCATATATGCTTTGGGACGATTTTTCTCACAGTATTTAGTTAGAAAGCAAAATAAGTTGGCTTATGTTCGCCAGATTTCCCAAGCAGACTTGCCGAAGGTGACCACACATAATGGTTATCCGATTCATAATTATTTTATTAACAATCCACAAGCCAGTGAAGATGAATTAGAAGTGGTGGCGCTAAAGCAATTAGAAAATTTGCGCATAGTGACGCGAATTGCGCCCATGCTAGGTTTGATCGCCACCATGATCCCTATGGGACCGGCACTGCAAGCACTAGCCGATGGTAATATCCAAGGTATAAGTGAAAGTTTGATTATTGCCTTTGCTGCCGTTATTTGGGGCATGGTTATTTCATCGTTAACGTTTTGGCCTGCATCGGTGAAAAAACGCTGGTGTGCCGTTGAATTAATTAACATTCGAAAAATTAAAGGCAACGCATAATGCGCTTTCTTGATGAAGATGAAGAGCTAAACCCTATTCTTAGTGCGGTTAATTTGGTTGATGTGTTCTTGGTGATCATTGCCGCCTTGTTAATCGCTTTGGCGCAAAATCCTTTGAGCACCTTTTCCAGTGATGATGTCACGGTAATAAAAAATCCCGGTAAACCCAATATGGAAATCATTGTTAAAAAAGGCAAAGAAATTAAAAAATACAAATCAACTGGCGAAGTAGGATCAGGTGAAGGTATGCGTGCTGGTGTTGCTTATACCATGGCCGATGGCAGTTTTGTTTATGTTCCTGAAAATGGCAAAGAACAACAAGGAAATAAGCCTAAATAGCTTAAATACATAATGATAAAAAAAATACTAAAACAACTATCGATACTAACGGCTTTAGCACTAATGTGCTTGGCCAATGTTAGTATTGCAGCAGCTACCAAGCTAGATAATCAGCCAACTAATACCAAAAGTAAGCCGCAAGTATTACTGATGATGTCATCTCACGCGTCAAAGCCTAAAGGTGACTTATTACAATTATTAGCCAAAGACCAACCGTTTGAGCTAGTTAATTATTCAACCAAGGGTAAATCGGACGAAGACATTAAAGCGGCTTGGTCAAAAGCAGATTTAATTATGCTTGATGGTATCAATCCCGCTTTGTCTAAATATATGTTTGGCAAATACCAAGGTTACCCAAAGCAATTTCCTACCGTGCCGGTTATCTCCTTGGGTGATTTGCATAATGCTAACATGAACCAAGGTTTACCAAGTGAGCAAGCTAAAAACATTGCCAGTTACTACAATAATGCCGGTCGTGATAACTATGGTAATTTGATGGTTTATCTTGCCAATGACTTTTTAAATCTATCGACCGTTAGCGCCAAAGCGCCAATCATTGTGCCAAATGTCGGTTTATATCATTATGATTTCCCCGGTCTGGTGACGAGTGATGAAGAAGCCTTCTTTGATCATCTAAATATTGCCGATAATCAACCGGTGATTGCTATTGGTATTCACCGCAGCGTCGTTGATTATGAGCAACAACAAATTGTTGATGCACTGATCAAAGGCCTTGAAGCCAAGGGCGCAAAAGCGCTAGCGTATTTTTTTGAAGGTGAAGACCAGCCAATGGACTTTACTGATTTATTGACTGTTGAAAGCTCAGACAGTGTTGCAAATACCATTACTGGGACAAAGACTAAAAGCCGTGTTGATTTATTGATCAACTACCGTTCATTGCATTTTGTTGCTAAACGTCGCGGCGAATTTGAAAAATTAGGTGTGCCAGTATTACATGCGCTTAATTATACCGAAGGCGACCAAGCGAGCTTTGAGCAAGATAATGCCGGGATTTCGCCGTCATTAACGCCATTTTTCTTAGTAATGCCAGAAGATACTGGTAGTGCTGATCCGACTATTATTGCCGCGAACGGTACCGGCAAGAATAAAGGTGTTAAAACTGTTATTGATTATCAGTTAGCTGCTTTAGTTGAGCGTGCCTATAATCACGCCAATCTTGCTCACATAAAAAACAGCGAGAAAAAAATAGCGACCTTTATTTGGAATTACCCTCCAGGTGAGAAAAATGTTGGTGCTGCCTTTTTAGATGTACCAACGTCAATTGAAAATATCGCTAAAGCAATGAAAGAAAAAGGCTATAACGTTGATGTTAAAGGCCATAAAGAAATCATTGAGTCAGCAGGTAAGTTATTACGTCCCTATTACCGTGGTGAAGATGCTGAGCAGTTAATTGCCCTAGATTTAGCTGAATACATGCCATTAACCACTTACCTTAATTGGTTCAATGCGTTACCTGAAAATGTCACTCAACCTATTGTTGCACGGTGGGGCAAGCCAGAAGAAAGTGGCATGTTACGACAAGCTAAAATTAACGGCGAAACAATACCTTCGTTTGTTATCCCAAGAATGAACCTTGGTAATATGATTGTTATGCCACAAGGCGTGCGTGGTGAAGATGCCCAAGAACATGCCAACTTATACCACAGCACTAAAACACCGATTAATCACAGCTACCTAGCCATCTACTTATTTGCCCGTGAAACTTTTGGTGCAGATGCTTATATTCATTTGGGTACGCATGGTAGCCAAGAGTGGTTAACAGGTAAAGAACGTGGTTTATCAGTGTATGATGCGCCAAGTTTAGCCCTAGGAAACTTACCGGTATTTTATCCTTATATTATTGATAACGTTGGTGAAGCGATGCAGGCTAAGCGTCGTGGTCGAGCGACTATGATAAGTCACTTAACGCCAGGTTTTGCTAAAGCAGGTTTATATACTGAAGTAGCAACATTGAGTGAAAAAATTAACAATTACTTAATGTTATCTGAAGGTAAAACTAAAGCGAATACTCAAGCTAGCATAATAGTTATGGCACAAGAGCTAAATATGTTAAAAGATTTAGCCATTGAGCCAGAGACCATGGCAGCTGATTTTGATAAGTATATTGCTAAACTACAAGATCACTTAAATGCCTTGGCACAAATGAGCCAACCATTAGGTGTGCATGTTTTTGGGGATTTGCCAAAAGATGCGCATTTATTTACTACCATGTTACAAATGTTAGGAGATGATTTTACTGCCCGTGCTGCAGAATATGAGCAAGAGCATAATATGACTATTGCAAAAGCAGAGCAGTTTGATGAGCGTAATGTTAAAAAGCTACCTGCTCTAGAAGGTTTTCAATTATTAAAAGCCTATATAGAGCACCCTGAGACTGTAATTGATCTAGATGAGCAACTAGTCGCGGATTTAACGGTAGCCAAAACCTATTGGCATAACTTCCAAGCCATAGCTGAAACACAAAACTTATTACTTGCGCTAGAGGCTAACTATATTCCTACCAGTTACGGTGGTGACCCAATTCGTAACCCAGAAGCTGCGCCAACCGGTCGTAACCTTATTGGTTTTAACCCAGCAAAAGTACCTTCAAAAGAAGCTTACGATGCTGGTGTTATCTTAATGAACCAAACCATTGATGCTTACGTTGAAAAGCATGGTAAATTTCCGCAAAAGTTAGCCTTCTCGCTGTGGTCATTAGAAACCATGCGTCATCAAGGTGCTTTAGAAGCGCAAATTCTCCATGCCCTTGGTTTAAAACCTAAGTGGAACCATCAGGGACATGTTGTTGGTACGACCGTTATTCCTTATAGCGAGCTTAAACGTCCACGTATCGATGTAGTTATTTCAACCACAGGTTTATACCGTGATGCTTTTCCTAATGTGATGTTATGGATAGCAAAAGCCATTGATAAAGTGGCTAAGATGAAAGAAGACAATAATTTTGTTTATCGCCACGCAACGGCTTTAAAGGCAGAACTACTTGAAAAAGGCAAGTCAGAAGAAGATGCTGATTACTTATCTTCTATCCGTATTTTCTCTAATGAAACCGGCAACTATGGTACTGGCTTAGCGGGTAGCTCACTAGCTTCGGATACTTGGGAAACTGATGATAAATTAGCAAATCTTTATCTTGACCGCATGGGCTTTGCTTATGGCAGTGACGAAAAACGTTGGAGTGAAAATGTTGCTAATGCTTTAGGTGAAGGCCAAGGCTTATATTCAAAAGTACTTTCAGGTACTGAGGCTGTTATTTTCTCACGTTCAACCAACCTCTATGCCTTAATGACTAACGATGACCCGTTCCAATATTTTGGTGGCATTGGGCTAGCAGTACGTCATTTAGATGGTAAAACGCCGGAAATGTACGTATCAAACTTGCGTAAAAAAGATCAGTTAAAAGTACAAACATTAGCTGAGTTTGTGAACCAAGAAATGCGTAGTCGTTATTTCCATCCACGTTGGATTAAAGCCATGCAAGACTCTGGTTATGCCGGCGCAACGGTTATCTTAGATCGCATGAACAACATGTGGGGCTGGGAAGTGATGACGCCTGAAGCGATACGTGATGATCAATGGCAAGAGTTCTTCGAAGTATATGTTGAAGATAAATACCAAATGGATATGCGTGAATTCTTTGAAGAACACAACGCGACAAGCTTAGCGCAAATCATTGAACGTATGCTTGAAGCAGTTCGTAAAGGTTACTGGGATGCAGATGAAGCTACTATCAAGAAAATGGTAGAAACTTACTCAGAACTTGCCACGCAATTTGATGTTGTCACTGACAATGTAAAATTCAATGAGTATATGGATACAGCCGCGGTTGGTTTTGGCATGATGCCACTCTCAGAAGCGCTGGCTCAAGCATTAGCGCAGCCACAAGTTCCGCCACCAGCAGAAGCAGCAAGCCAACCAACTGAACAAGTTTCTGGTCAAAAGCTAGAAGAGCAGGCGAAATCTGAGCCGGTAGAAACAGATTACAGCACGCTTTATTGGTTACTGGTTATTTTCTTTATTGGCTTGGTGAGTCACTTCGCGAAACCAACTAAAAAGGTAGTATGGCTTAAGCCAAATACGGATGATGCTAAGGCAGTGTTAGATAAAGCCGCTTAATAGCTAACTATCGCACAGGTTAAACAGCAGGTTTATTGATTCAGCTGCGGAAAGTAATAAGCCTCAATATGGAAACATATTGGGGCTTTTTTGTTACCTAGATATAGGCATTCCCAGTGCCATTCCCTAGGTGTATAGTCGGGAATCTAAGTGTATAAGAACTGGATCTTCGACAGGACACTTCGAAGATGACGACTTGCTGTAAATACCTGAACGTCAGCTATAAGGATAAAAAATAAACACTTGTTGTTTTAGTGTAACTCTGTTTGAATAAATTAAACGCCTGTTCGAATTATTTGATGAGACTTATGATAACCATTAACGTGACACAGCAAGTTTTAGCCCCAGTAGCGCAAGTAAACCAAGCGTTATTAGAACATTCAAAGTTAGACCGATTTTTTAATGCCAAAATTAAGCGGGTAAAAAGCGAGAGTGATGGTGAATTAGTGGGGGGAAAGGGTGCTGTTCGTCAAATCTCTATCGGTAAAATAGTATTCGAAGAGCGTATTATTAGCGCAAGTATTGAGCATATTTGCTATCGCATTGTGGGTAACTGGCCAGTATCAGATCATCAAGGCGATATTCGGCTAACACCGCTTGCAGATGATAATAAAACCACACAACTTGATTATGTTATTAAGTTTAATAGTCCTAAGTGGTTACCAGACTTTTTATTAAAGTTTTTTGTTGAGCGCGATATTGTTAATGCCATGAAAAAATTAGCCCTGCACTTTTCCGTCGAGCATTCTGCAACGGCAGGCGCTTTAAAGGTAGGATCTTCAACAGGGGAGTCTACATGAGTATTGAAATAATTTTGTTGGCATTAAGTCCAATATTTGTAGCCTTTATTATTTATGAGTTTGTTAAACATCGTAATCGTTATGACATTAAAGATAGTTTGACCAATACCGCCCTAGCACTAATGCATCAAGGCTCAGATGCCATCGCTTTATTATTGTTGATGCCGTTTTTTTATTGGTTACATCAGTTTGCCATCTTTGATATTACACTGAGTTTAACAACGGTTTTTATCGCCTTTTTATTACAAGACTTTCTCTATTATTGGTTTCATAAAGCGTCACATCATATCCATTGGTTGTGGGCCGCACACGTGGTGCATCACAGTTCGACTAAAATGAACTTCTCCACCGCCTTTCGGCAATCTTTGATGTACCCAATTGCAGGGATGTGGATTTTTTGGCTGCCAATGATAATTATTGGTTTTGATCCTAATACTGTTTTTACCGTAGTGGCACTTAACTTGGCATTTCAGTTTTTTGTTCATACTGAAATTGTTTATAAGCTAGGATGGATTGAGAAAGTCTTTAATACCCCTTCACATCACAGGGTCCACCATTCCGTTAATAAAGCCTATTTAGATAAAAACTTTGCCGGTGTATTAATTATTTGGGATAAGCTCTTTGGCACTTATGTGGAAGAAAACTCGGAAACAAATGGCTCTTGTCGTTACGGTATCATTGGCCAAATCAAATCAAACAATCCGTTTGTTATTAGCTTTCATCAGTGGCTTTATATGTTTAAAACGGCGGGTAAGGCTCAAGGATTCAAAGCTAAGCTACGAGTATTATTTACTTACCCAACCAGTTCAGAAAAGAAAAGTATTGAGCTTGATAAAGCTGCATAACTATTTATTATTCGGCGAAATGAAGAACATTACATCTTAGTAACAAGGAGTGTACCAAGCAGTGTCATACGATGAGTAATTAAGTTAGATTAATAAAAAGCCCCAATAATATTTTCTGTTGGTTACCAGTATAACTTTTAGTTCTTAATGGTATAAAGTAAAAGCGCTAAATACAAAGCCCGAGCAAGTATTACTTGCTCGGGCTTTTTGATGCGTTAAATGAATGTTTCAAACTAAGGCAATGTTTAGCAGGGAATGACTAACACTCAACTAACATTCGATAATGTTTACCGCTAAACCACCACGTGATGTTTCTTTGTATTTAGTTTTCATATCATTACCAGTTTCCCACATGGTTTTGATAACTTTATCTAAAGAAACTTTTTGTGTGCCAGTACCTCGTAGAGCTAAGCGTGAAGCGTTAATTGCTTTTACCGATCCCATAGCATTACGTTCAATACAAGGTACTTGTACTAAGCCGCCAACTGGGTCACAGGTTAAACCTAGGTTATGTTCCATACCTATTTCAGCGGCATTTTCTACTTGCGGTGGCGTACCACCCATAATTTCAGTTAATGCGCCGGCGGCCATTGAGCAAGCAACACCTACTTCACCCTGGCAGCCAACTTCAGCGCCAGAAATAGAGGCATTAGTTTTATATAAAATACCAATAGCGGCAGCGGTTAATAAATAGCGAACACAGTCATCATCCGAAACCGGTTTTACAAACTTATCGTAATAACATAATACTGCTGGAATAATACCGGCGGCACCGTTGGTTGGTGCAGTAACCACTCGGCTACCCGCAGCATTTTCTTCATTTACCGCCATGGCGAATAAATTGACCCAATCCATAGCGGTCAGAGGATCGGTAGATCTTTCTACCAACAAAGAGCGATAGAGCGCAGGGGCACGGCGAGCTAATTTTAAACCGCCAGGTAGAATGCCCTCTGTGTTCATACCGCGCTCAACACTGTCTTTCATTGCTTGCCAAATGGTGACCAGTTTAGTGCGAATTGTCGTTTCATCGTTTAAGCACTTTTCGTTATCCATCATGATAGTACTAAAACTTAAACCTTTAGTACTCGCCAAAGCTAATAACTCATCACCTGAGCTGAAAACATGTGGTCGCTTAATATTGGAGTGTAAAGAGAGCGCTTTATCTTTTTCTTGTTCAAAATCACATGCTTCAACAATAAAACCACCACCAATGGAATAATAGGTTTGCTCTAATAATAAGGTGTCATTTTGATAAGCATATAAGGTCATGGCATTAGCATGAGCAGGTAACGTTTTCTTCCTATGATAAATAATGGCGTCATCTTTGGGGAAATTAACCTCATGAGTACCATTAAGTGATATTTTTTGGCTGCTAACGACTTCCGCTAAAATAGTTTCTATTGATTCAACAGGAATGCCTTCAGGCGTTTCGCCCGTGAAGCCTAAAATAACCGCTTTACCTGTGCCATGGCCAATGCCGGTTTGTCCTAATGAGCCAAACAGTTCACATTTTACTCGGTCGACCTTAGTTAATAATTCTTGCTTAACTAGCGCATCAACGAAAAGTTTTGCCGCTTTCATCGGACCCACTGTATGTGAGCTTGATGGACCTATGCCAATAGAAAACATATCAAATACACTGATCATACTTTTTTACCTTTGCTCTGCTTATTTAATACCAAGTGGAATAATCTACTTGGTATAATTCACACTATTCTTTAATTATAGACCCAAGAATACTCAAGCTAAAGCTCGGTATTAAAGGGACTGTGCAATATAAAATATGGTTATTTATATATACTTCCGAATTATTGTTGTTTTTTATTGGAATAGTGGAATTATTGTCGATTGTTTTTTGTTGGTGGTAATTTTAGCTGAAAGTTATCAAATAAAGAAACAAAATAATCGACTAATTGATAACTAAATACGCTAACACAGGAAATCTACTGTGAATTTTAATTTAGCTGCTAGTTTATATGAGCAACTAAATCTTTGAGCATTACCGCGGTAGCACCCCATATATGGTAGTGTTTATAGGGCATAAAATGCACCTTGTGTTGTTTACCATTTTTACTGGCAACAAAAACATGATGGTCATTAGTGGTCAAAAAATGCTGTAGTGGCACTTGAAATATTTCAGCGACTTCATTTTTATCCATTTGGTAAGTTTGTGCACTGGCGACTATGGCAATAATAGGGGTTACATGAAAGCCGCTAATAGTTTCATAAGGCGGTAATTGTCCAACTACAGTGATGGCTTGACGAGATAAACCAACTTCCTCAAAAGCCTCTCGAAGGGCTGTATCAATTAATGATGCATCTGCTGGCTCAACCTTGCCGCCAGGGAAACTTACTTGTGATGGGTGATGTTTTAAATGACTGGCACGTTTGGTTAATAATACCTGTAAGCTGCCATCGATTTCAGATTCGACTAAAGCGATAAGTACCGCGGCGGAACGAAGTGGTAAATGATGTTGGTAATTATGCTCAGACTCGGCCAATTGCAATAAATTAAAACGTAATAAAAATTCATCTTTGGTCATTGGCGTTACTACTTATTAGTATTTTTAAAAGGCTTTAGTAAAGATATAGCTTAAGGCTACACCTTAAAATTACACCTTAAGCCTACACCTGATTGAGCTTTGATAATACTGGTAATATGCAATTAACTTTATCAAAGGTTTCTTGGTATTCACTCATCGCGGTTGAATCAGCGACTAAGCCACCACCAGCCCAACAATAAATGGTTTTGCTCTCTTTGCTGAACGTCTTTGCTAAGTTGTCACTTGGTTGACAAATTAAGGTGCGAATGGTGATGCTGGTATCCATAGTGCCACAATTTGAAATATAGCCAATGGAGCCACAATAAACACTACGGCGGTGCGGCTCTAATTCTTCAATAATTTCCATGGCACGAATCTTAGGGGCACCAGTGATAGAGCCGCCGGGGAAGGCGCCACGCAGTAAATCCGTGGCATGTTTATCGCTAGAGAGTGTACCTTCAACAGTACTGACTAAGTGGTGCACCGCAGGGAAGCTTTCAATATCAAAAAGTTTCGGTACTTTTACCGAGCCTGCTTGGCAACTTCTACTGATATCATTGCGCAGTAAATCAACAATCATTAAGTTTTCAGCATTATCTTTGCTTGAATGCCTTAATATTTCAGCATTTTTAGCATCTTGTATTTTATCGCTACTGCGCGGCATGGTGCCTTTAATAGGTTTACTTTGTACCTTACCTTGGCATAACCGGAGAAATCGCTCAGGCGAGACACTTAAAATAGCAGCGTTGTCTAAACGAATAAAAGCCGAAAATGGCGCTTTGTTTGCTGCCTTTAGCGCTAAGTAAGCTTCAAACTCATCACCTTGATACTGGGCACTAAAGCGCTGGGCCAAATTAATTTGGTAACAATCACCGTTTAATAAGTAATCTTGCACTTGATTGAATTTTTCTATGTAACTGGCTTTATCCATATTGGCTTGCCAGTTATTGGTAAGTTTAAATGCAGCTTTATTTGTTGAAGGCTCAGTTGCAGTAAGGCTTTCATGGACTAATGCTTCAATATCATTGCGTTGCTCATCAGGGCAAATTAGATAGAATTTTTCCGAGACCTTATCAAAAATGATCGCCTGACTGTAAAAGCCAATTGCCATATCTGGCAAGTTAATGTCTTGCTTGGCATTACTGGGTAGTTGTTCAAAGCGACGACCTAAATCATAAGCAAAATAACCTAAAGCACCACCTAAAAAGGGCAGGAATTCATGGCTACTATCGGGCGTATTAAATAATTTAGTCTGAAGGACTTTAAGTAATAGCAATGGATCTTCAGTACTTGTTTCAACTTCACTACTCTCTGTAAAGCATATATCGGTACTATCACCTTGTGTGGTCAATGTTGCAATAGGTTGCCACACTAAAATATCAAAGCGACTATCTACATGCTCACTATTGCCTGAGTCTAACCACATTGCCCAGAGTTGATGAGCAATAGGGCTAAAAATAGCTTCTGCTGTGGTGCCGCTTTTCAGCGGAAGTTCTTTAACCGTAATTGAGACTGGTTGGAAAGCGGTGTTAAATAGGTTTTCAGTTGAGTTGACCAAGACTTTTTTCACTTAAGTATTCGCTAATTAAATAGTTATTATCAGTAATAAGGGACTGGCAGCACTTTCAATAGCAGGTTAATATATACAATCAAGTTATTATAACTTTCAACTACCCAGTATTAAAGGGTATTAAAGAATATTCCAGCTAATAGAGAGCACTATGGCCATCATTAAACAGCAAGACTTAATCGACAGTATTGAAGATGCACTGCAATATATTTCTTATTATCATCCGATTGATTTTATTCAGGCACTAGAAAAAGCTTATCACAAAGAAGAATCAACGGCTGCGAAAGACGCAATAGCACAAATTTTGATTAACTCACGTATGTCAGCCCAGGGTAAACGTCCAATCTGTCAAGATACCGGTATAGTTACCTGTTTTGTTAAAATCGGTATGGCAGTTCAGTGGGATAAAACTGATATGACCGTACAACAAATGATTGATGAGGGTACACGTCGTGCGTACTTAAATCCGGATAACCCCTTACGCGCTTCTATCGTTGCAGATCCTGCCGGCGCGCGTATAAATACTAAAGACAATACCCCGTCGGTTGTCCATATTGATATGGTCGAAGGCGCTGGTCTTGAAGTTATGATTGCGGCTAAAGGCGGCGGCAGTGAAAACAAAACTAAAATGGTGATGTTAAACCCATCAGACTCTATTGCTGATTGGGTCGTTAAAATGTTGCCAACAATGGGCGCGGGTTGGTGTCCACCAGGCATGTTAGGTATAGGTATTGGTGGAACGGCTGAAAAAGCGGGCGTACTTGCCAAAGAAAGCTTAATGGACCCGGTAAATATCCAAGATTTAATTGAACGTGGTCCAGAAAACGCTGAAGAAGAATTACGTTTAGAAATTTTTGAGCGTGTTAACAAACTTGGTATCGGCGCGCAGGGTTTAGGTGGTTTAACTACCGTGGTTGATGTGAAAATCAACTCAGTACCTACCCATGCGGCTTCTAAACCTGTGGTTATGATACCTAACTGTGCTGCTACTCGTCATATTCATTTCCATCTTGATGGCTCAGGCCCTGCAGTATTAACACCGCCTAAATTGGAAGAGTGGCCAGAAATCACTTGGGAAGTAGGCGAAAATGTTCGTCGTGTTAATGTTGACGGATTGACTAAAATCGACATTAGCGAGTGGAAAACCGGTGAAACAGTATTGCTTAGCGGTACTATATTAACCGGTCGTGATGCCGCGCATAAACGTATTCAAGACATGTTAGCGAAAGGTGAGAAATTACCGGTAGATTTCACTAACAAGTTTATTTATTACGTGGGTCCAGTGGATGCCGTTGGTGATGAAGCAGTAGGTCCTGCTGGCCCTACTACGGCAACACGTATGGATAAATTTACTGAGATGATGTTAGCTGAAACAGGTCTTTTAGGCACAATAGGTAAAGCCGAACGTGGCGCTGCGACGTGTCAAACCATTAAAAACCATAAGTCAGTGTACTTAATGGCTGTTGGTGGCGCGGCGTACCTAGTATCTAAAGCAATCAAAAAAGCGAAAGTGGTTGCCTTTGAAGACATGGGTATGGAAGCTATCTATGAATTTGAAGTAGAAGATATGCCAGTAACTGTTGCAGTTGATAGCACTGGTGAGTCGGCTCATGTAACAGGTCCAGAAATTTGGAAAGTTAAAATCCAAGAAGCGGAAGAGAAAGCAAAAGCTTAATCGTCAAAATACTTTAAGCTTTAAACGAATTTTTAAAAGAATTGAGAAGAGCGCCCAGGGCGCTCTTTTTTTATGCCTGCTATTTTAATGATAGCTCTAGCATTGCGTGGGGGTAGTGTTGATTAAGCTCAGCTTCGATAGCTACTTTGCTTGCTGTTATCGCCTTACCATCAATAGTATCTAGCTTAGTTATACATATGTAGGCGACAACTAAATAGCAACTGCCTGTTTTTGAAATGT
>NZ_JABSOV010000061.1 GCF_013215345.1 Colwellia sp.
TTATTAATGCACTACCGGATGAAAATGCGAGTTTACTAACCGCTATAGATGTCAATAATCAATCACAAAAAGAATATGCTGAGCAGTTAGGGATAAGTTATTCAACGCTAAAATCGCGGGTGCAAAAGAGTCGCAGTTTACTTAAAAAAGTATTTGACGATTGTTGCCACTTTAAAATTGATAAGATCGGTAATGTTTATGATTATGAAGTAAAAACAAAGAAATATGATAGTTGCGACTAACCGTTATGTGCTTGTTTTTTTGACGGTGTCATATAAAGCTACACCGCCACAAAACCATCTCAATAAACAGCTGGGCCTATCTCAACAACGTGACTAAATCATTGGGCATAGGTGCTTCAATGGTTAGTCGCTCACCTTTTGGCCGAGTAATCGATAAGCGCTGTGCATGAAGTCCCATACGAGGACCATCAGTACCATAACGTGGGTCACCGACAACTGGGTAACCTAACCAAGATAAATGGGCTCGTATCTGATGTTGACGACCTGTATCGAGTCTAACTTCGAGTAAAGAGCGTTGATTAACGCTGCGAACTGTACTGAAATGAGTAATCGCTGTTTTAGCTTCTTCGTGGGCACCAACATGCATCTTGTATTGCTTGTCGTCTAACCTAAGCGGCTGATTTATAGTGCCTCTGTTAGGCTGTGGAATTCCTTCAACCACGGCTAAATACACCTTATCGGCCTCTGCCCACTTGGCATTAATCGCCTCACGCATTTCTCGTGAAGTCGCAAACATTAAAACGCCTGATGTATCTCGGTCGAGTCGGTGTACTGGCCACAACTTAACTCCCTTATTGGCCTTTGACAGCTGATTACGTAACATCGCCAGCGCAGTCAGTTTATTCTCTTTGGCCGTGGCTACAGACAACAAGCCCGCTGGTTTATTAATGACAATTAGGTCACGGTCACTAAACAATATTTCCAATTTTGCACTAGCAGGCTTACCTTTACTGGCGTCAAAACGTTTCCCCTGTGCCATTACTTCAACATCATCACCAGCATTTAGTGGATGATCATGTTTAACAACAGACTCACCGTTTACTATTACGTAACCAAGTTGTAGTCGCTGTTTAATCTTCTTTTTAGACCAGCCTTGTAACTTGGCATTTAGAAAAATTAACAGGCTACCGGCCTCTTTCACTCGTAATTTGTCTGACATTATTGGTATTTCCTCATAACAATGGTGTTATCAGCCGCTAATAAGCGTAGCGGCTAGCACTATTTTAGATATTGCCACGCAGTTTACCTATGAATAGACTGACTAGCTAGATTAGCAGCCGCTTTAGCGTTTTTTATTTATCTTATACCAAGTCCATTAAGTTAGTTCCAACTCAGAGCTTACCAGTGGTTTGAGAACAAATAGAATTTTTTTGCATATAGTTACTCTATATGAAAGAAATTCTGTGTGGTTATCGAATCGCTGGAAAGATCCCAAAGGGCGAGTACCTAATAAAAGGTAAAGGCTTACATGCAGCGTTATTGATTTGATAGGGACGCTGCAGGGATGCTGCTTAGAAGTGAATGCAGGAGCTATTCTCCTGAATAACCATTAACTACATTCAATGCCTTGCCTCCTAACCCTTTTAACTCTCGCTGAGTGGCAAGAAACTTATTGGAATTGGTATTTTTACTGTTAATATGTCGCTTTGATAAAAGTTCGACCAAGCACTGCTTCTCTCGCAAGTCTGCATATTCAGTGTTTCGGTCTACATCAGCATTTAAGGGTTAAATAGTGGACGCTTTTACAGCCAAGCAAACCGAACATACCGAAGGAAGATCTCACCCTTGGACTTCGATGAAATCGGACGAAAGCAGTATTTATATGGATTTCAAGAAAAAGCCGAAACTGATACGTACTGCACTAGAAGACTTTCAGCCCTTTAATAAATGGCCCTTTGCCGATACTTTTTATTCTCTGGTCGAGTGGCTCAACAGCCCGGCGTCATTACTGGAAAGTAATGACTGCACGTTTAATGCTGCAGAAGATAACCCTGATGAGCAATATCCCTATGCTAAAAAGTGCAGTGCCCGCTTAATGATATTGTTCCGTGATATTGAAGAAAACTGTCAGCAGCGCAGTATCGACTGGCTAATGCAAAATATACTGCAAAGCGTTGCCAGTACGAAACTAGGTTTTCGAGCTGGCGCTATTTGTTTATCTCAATCGGCTACTTGTTACCTCGCACTAGGTGATAAAGAAGATACCGGCGGCATGGGTCAGCAAGTAGTACTAACATTCTTTGCTTACGGAAAAAATGAACGTCGTTGTTATGAACACATGCAACAAGTTATAAGCCATGCACACCAGTGTTTAAAAGCCGTCAATAAAAAGCTTAAAAATGGCGATTTAGAGGCTATATATAAGTAATACCAATTTGACTAAGTTTGTTCCCACTCAGAGCTTGTCAGCGTTTTGAGAACAAATTGAATTTTTTTGCATATAGTCACTCTATATGAAAGAAATTCAGTGCGGTTATCTAATCGCTGAAAATCTCCCGCAGGGCGAGTTTAAAAGGCTTACATGCTACGTTATTGATTTTGACAATGGAATAACCATTCTCTTTAATCAATGCCTTGCCTCTAAGCCTTTTAACTCTCGCTGAGTGAGAAGAAACTTAATCAAAATGGTATAAGGTACAAAGGCAGCATTAAAGTGAATGGTAAGACAAAAGGATTGCCACCATTAGGTGTGTTTGTTAACCATTTAGCAATATAAATAGTGAATATCACTAACTAATTGGTAACACGTAACCATGTATCGCATTTCAACTTACTGTTACTTAAGGTAAAAACTTAGCAAGAGTGTGTCGGTACGTGAAGTATATCTTATCATCTGTTGATAACAAAATTCTTAACGGCTAAACAGTTAAGGAAAAAATAATTCCAATAAAAAAGCCCATAGCAATTAACTACGGGCTTTTTTATTCGCACTCATTAATAAAAATGTTTGCGACTAATCTTCATTAACTAAAGTGATTTTACTCGCATACATCTGTAAAAAATAATGAATACGGTTAGATCGCCTTTTCGATAACATCACTCTAATATTGCCAGCAAGCAATGCCTCACTGCGCTTTATCTTAATTAATGGCACAAAAGGTTTGTTATCAATGCTGATGGTAGTCATATGGTTGCATACAGCTTTTATTCTTGCTTGTTCAATATCCAATGATCACATCCTGGTAGGAGTTATTTAGACATATGATAGCGGGCAAAAAAATCAGAACTGCTATAAGTTGTTCTATAAATGTGTTTAATTGTTTTTAGTTACTAAATAAAGCACAATAACAACAATGAGTTAACACTCTATTTACACCAGACTTTGCCACCAATCATTTTAAATGCTGGTGTGCCTCTAATTAAGCAGTCTCGGGCAAAAACTTTGTCGCATTTAGGGCAAGTGCAAGGCGTTTCGGTATAGTCTTGACTGATCCGCTCTTTAAAACATTTCAGTAAAGCGCCCTTTCCTCCTTTTCGATATTTGAACAGCAAGAAGTTACAGCCCTTGCAATAGATATCAACAGTCTTGCTAGGGCCTTTTTTATTAGGTTTTGCCATAAAGTGCTCTTATCAGTCGAATTGGGTTCGCTATTTTTTAGCTATACCGAGCTCGCCTAGCGTATTTGCCATATCTTCAGCGGCTGTTTTAGGGCTTATATCGTCATCTATTTTCAATATTTTGCCTTCTTTAGATATATAAAAAGTCACACGACTAGCAACTCTAAACATATTTAGCACTTGATACGCCTTTGCTGCTGCTTTAGTCGGATCACTTAACATAGGGAAATCAGCACCGGTTTTCTCAGCAAAGGCGCGATTATCATCAATTGGGTCAACACTGGCCATCACATAGCTAACATCATACTCGCGAATAAGGTGGCCTTGCTCGGTTAACGATTTACATTCGATTGTACACCCACGGGTGTTTGCCATTGGATACCAAGCGATTACCACAGCTTGTTTACCTTGATAATCACTTAGCTGATAAAAGTCACCTGTGGTTGCTTGCAAGTTAAAATTTGGCGCGGTATCACCGACCTTAAGATCGGTAGCAAAGGCCGAAAAACCAACGACACTCACTAAACTACAAAGGATTCGCATAGATTTTTTCATGTATACATTCATGTTAGTACTCTTTATTTGAATGAGAATATAAGAATTAAAGACAGTGTATGGTGTTCATAACTCGATTAACAGTAATTAACTAACGTTCTTAAAAAGATGACGGTAATGGAACCCTTGGACAAAATCACATTTAAGCTGCTGGGCAAGACGTAAATCCTCAGGGGTCTCTACCCCTTCTAGTATTATTTTTTTATTGGTACTGTGCGCGTAATCGATAATAGATTTAACCAGTAACATGAAGTTGCGATTATTTTTATTTTTAATCACAAACTTATCAAGCTTAATGTAGTTAACAAGTTGGATAACAGAGGTCGATATCATGGACTGTGGATTACAAACATCATCTATAGCGGTAGGAATGTTGTTTTTAGCTAGGTTATCAATCATCGCTAAACTCATGATGGCATCATTAATTTCTGAGTTTTCTATTAACTCAACCACGACATTCGATTTTTGAAATTCTTTAAACAACTTTAGAAAGGGATTACTTTGATCAATGACACCGCAGGAAAAATACGAGTCTTGATCTAAATTGACAAAGATATCATGACCATTAACAGCATAAGATAATTGTAATTTTTTTTGTTGATATTCAATTTGGAACAAGCTTAATGGGCTGGAATGTAATGACTCATAAACGAGGTCGGGCCGAATAGACTTGTTATCCGCGGTATAGAATCTTGCCAGTGATTCATAAGCAAAAATATCTTGGCTTTTGCAACTAATTATTGGCTGGTATTCAACACCAAAGCGCCTATTTTCGAGCAGATCAATTAAGCACTCTGCTTTGAGTAATTTCTTATCTTTCATGAACTACAGCTGATAATTACTTAGTCAGCTATTCCTACAACATATATGGATGCCCAACTGTAAATAAGAATCATTACTGTGTAAAGTAGTGTTTAACGTATTACGTTTGTTTGCCAATTATTTACGCGTTATCACCGAAACATGAGTAAAATTTAACCTTAAATAATTAAATCTCAGGCTTTCTCTATCTATGCTGACTGCGTTACTGCAATCTTTTTTGTTGAAGGTGATGATGCATGTGGCAATGCTAGACAGTTAACTTCAATGACTTTACTTTGCTCAAGTATGAATATTCAGCTATGACTGATTTACCATGAAAAATTGACGGTGAATATTAAGCCACTATTGTTCATGAAATGTTAGCTATATACCTACAGTTCTCTATTACTATTTCATATTTACCTCTGCGTAAACACTTCAATAGCCATAAATTTTATAACCCTAGCCACATAGAGTTAACCATTATTCAAGTCCTCAGTAGTTTACCACTAGTGCAGTAAAATCATTGTTAGGAATATCAACAAAACTTTCATTTCATAATTAATATTTGTCATTATCCAAACACTGTAATCATAGTAAACGTTTACCTACCGAATAACTCGGGAGTTGCCAGGGTTATCATTGCCAAGGTTACTTGGGGTTACCGGAGTTATACGCAGCTATAACAAGGAGTTATAGGGGTTATCATGGTGTTGCTATTTTGAGTTATCAGGGTTATGGTGATTAATTGAGCTTTTTAGTGGTGTAGGGAGTTAACAATGAAGTATGCGGTGGTGTTTATCCAGGTCGATAAAAATACAGCTTATCAAGTGTCTGTACCTGATCTTCCTGGCTGTCAAATTACTGAAAAAACAATTGATTTAGGCATGGACGAAGTGACTAAAGCAATACAGTCACATCTTACTATTTTGGCGGAATACGGTGAAAAGGTTCCGAATGCTCAAGGTTTAGAGCACCATAGAAAAATATATATATTGGAAAATCCACATACCTTTGCACAAGCTTTTTGGGCAATAGTCAGTATTGATATTACCCCCTACCTTGGTAAGAGCCATAAAATAAATGTTACCCTGCCGGAATTATTGATTGCACAAATTGATAACAAGGTAAGTAAGTCTTCTGAATATAAAACCCGTTCAGGGTTTATTGCCAGTGCTTGCGTGGCCGAATTAGAAAAGTAGTTAAATTAATAGTTAGATAAACTGAGCACAGCTTATTTAAGTAACGGGACTAAATTTATTTGCTGAGCAGCAAGATTAATTTTTTCATGGAAGCTTAGCTTATTACCCTGGCTATCGACATCATTAAAATAATCGAACTGGGCAATTTTTGGCATAGGTAAAAGCTGCTCTAGCTCAGTGATGTTTTCTGTCAAATTATCCATTCGCTCACTTGCTGCACAATTGGCAATCCAAGCAATACAATGTAGACCATCAGTTTTAATCGTTTCATAGGTTAACAAAGCATGATTCAAACAACCCAACTTCATATTAACAATGAGAATAACTTCTAGCTCTGCAGCTTTAACAAAGTCCGATAAAAATTGGTAAGCGGGCTTTTGACTATTAGCAGTATTAATATTTAACGACATTGCTTCAGCTGACAAAGGAATAAGCGATGATGGACCAAGCGGCAAGCGCCAACCACCAGCACCCTCCACTAAAGTGACATCAGCGTTCAATGATTTTACTGCTAGGTAATGATGATGAATATCAGCAATATTGATTTCTTGGTTTTGTTTTTTAGCTGCTATGTGCGGCGCGATCGGCTCGGCAAAGGCAATCGGGTTAATATCAGTAATGCTTTGTTGGCAGTTTGCAAATTCACTGAGTAACTTAGCATCTTCATTAATAAGTTGACCATCGACTAATTCACAACCGGCGGCGACGGGTTTGAAGGCCGCGACTTTGGTTGGCTTAGTCGCACAGATATTTTTATCGCCAGCCACAAACTGAATTGAAGCTTGAGTTAACGCCTTAATTAACGCGCAGCTGACAAACGTTTTACCGGCATCGGTATCTGTCGCTGTGATAAAAAATTCTCTCATAAAGTTTTTGTTATACCTTAACTAACTCTTTAATAGCTCTGTGCATTAAATTGGTAAGTTGTTTTAAAAATTGAGGGGTTGTTTGCGTAGCTTTTAACAATGAGTTTAAATACGGACTAATGGCGATGACCTTACAATCACTAACGCCTTAGTGTTAGCTTTATAAATCTAAGGCGAGTAAATGTAGAAGACACTTGCTAACTTTTTAGCTGTTTATCATTTAGTTATTTAACTTAACAACCAAGCCGGAAAATAAACGATAAGTTGCGGGGTATATACCACTTGGCTCAAGAAAGTCTTGGTAATGCTCGGTCATTTTAAACCATTTATCTTTACCCGACAGACCTCTGTTTTTTTTCTGAGCCAGATGGTTAGCCCCTAAGCCTTTTAACTCTCGCGCTAAATGAATAACGTTTTGATATTCCAAAATGATGTCTTGGCACTTTTGTTCGACTAATTTACCATTTTCATTATTAAATAATGTGTTTAGCTCAGTGACGGTTTTAAAATCAATAACATGTTGATCATCATCAACCTGTTTCCACGAAGATTTCAACTCATGTAATGTGCCATCAACTAAAGTGGTAAAAATAAGTAAACCGCCCGGTTTCAATACCCTTAACATTTCAGTAATCGCTTCATCGAGTGGCTCGAACCATTGGATAACTAAATTTGAGTAAATAAAATCAATACTGTTATTTTGTAGCGGAATATTATGAGCATCGGCTTCGAGCCAGAGGATTTTTTTATTACGATGTTCTTTGGCAAATTTAAGCATCTCTGTTGAGATATCTAAACCGATAACTTGCTCATAAGTACCTGCTAATAAGTCAGTAAAAAAACCGGTACCTGAGCCAAGATCTAATACCGTTAGATCATTACGATTAGGTAACCAAGGCATTAAATGTTTACCGGAAAAACGTTGTAATCTTGCCGATACATCATAGGATTTACTGGCAGAGCCAAAACTTTTAGCAATTTTAACTCTGTTTTCGTTATCTTGTTCTGTTTGAACCATTAAGCTATAGCCTTATTGATGCATTCCGCTAAATACTTGATATCTTTGGTGTTATGGTGCGCACAAATAGTAACACGTAACCTTGAGCTATTAACTGCCACTGTCGGTGGTCTTATTGCTGTTAACCAAACACCTTGTTTTTTAAGTTGTTCACTTACCCTAAGAGCTTTTTTCTCATCGCCAATTATTATTGCATGAATTGAAGATTGCGTGCCGACTAACTCAACTTCTGGCGTCAATAAATCACTAAACAATTCACTTAATTCTACTATTTTTTCACGGCGCCAATGCTCGCTTTGGATAAGCTCTATGCTTTTTCTGGTTGCCCAAGCCATAGCGGGTGAAATTGCGGTAGAGTAAATATAGTGCCGAGAAAAGTTAACTAAATACTCATGTAAGTTTTCATCACAAGCTAAAAATGCGCCACTGGTCGCAATCGCCTTACCAAAAGTTGCCATGGTAATATCGATATTAGCAATACTATTACTACCCTGACCTTTATTACCAATAACACCAATGCTGTGGGCATCATCTAAATAAAGCCAAGCACTGTTCGTTTTAGCTAATTGAGCAAGTTCCATTACTTTAGCTTGGCAACCATCCATACTAAACACCCCTTCCGATGCAATCAGTTTATTGTTACCGGTGTCTGCACTTTGTTCGCTACTGCTGAGTAATTTAGTCAGTTGCTCAATATTATTATGGTTAAAGCGTTTTACTTTTGCTTTGCTTTGATAAGCACCATCTATCATTGACGCATGACTTAGTTTATCAAGATAAAAGTGACTTTGCTCATTTTTTCCTAAGGCGTGAAATAATGCTAAGTTAGCAGCAAATCCACTGGAAAAAAGTAGACATTTTGGTTTATTCAACCACTGGCAAATATCATCTTCTAGTGCTTGATGGGCATAATGATAACCGGTGACTAAACTCGAGCTGCTAGAACAAGTACCAAACTTATCTACACCATCTTGTAGTGCTTTATTTATTTGAGCATGATTATTTAGACCTAAATAATCATTCGAGGAAAAATTTAAGTAAGACTTACCATTAATAATGATTTCATTGCCTTGGCTTGCCGTACTAGTGCAAACCAATTGTCGGTAGCGAGACTTAGCTTTTTGCTCATCAATGTCAGTGCGAATAAAATCAAAGCTCATCTAATCATTCCTACCTAGACAGTGAATTTTTATTATTGAGATCACATAGTGGGAGTAATAGTATATCGCTAGCAAGGTTAATGACTAGCGATAACAATATTTTTTACCGATTTGTTTAAACCGATGCGTTATAGAATAAGTCGCTATTTTGCTGATCAACAATCGCGGTGTTAAGGATTTTATCTGATGCAGCACTATCGTCAACAATAGTTTCGGTATTGATACCTAACTTTTCAAACAAAGCAATATCTTGATTTGTTTCAGGGTTGTCTGCGGTCAGTAACTTACAACCATAAAATATTGAGTTAGCGCCAGCAAGGAAACACATGGCTTGCATCTGTTCATTCATAGCAGTACGACCGGCTGATAATCTTACATGGCTTTTAGGCATCATAATTCTCGCCACGGCAATACAACGGATAAAATCAAAACTGTCTAAATCATCAACATTTTCTAACGGTGTACCTTCAACTTTGACTAACATATTAATAGGCACACTTTCTGGTTGTGGGCTTAAGTTAGCAAGTTGTATTAATAAAGAGGCACGATCGTTAGCTTTTTCACCTAATCCAACAATGCCACCACTACAAACTTTCATACCAGCACTGCGGACATTGCCTAAAGTATCGAGTCTATCTTGAAAAGTACGGGTAGTGATTATCTGATTATAATGCTCAGGTGAAGTATCTAGATTATGGTTATAGTAATCTAAACCGGCATCATTGAGCCTGTCTGCTTGCTCGACAGATAACATACCTAAAGTCATGCATGTTTCCATACCAAGTGCTTTAACACTTTTAACCATCTCAAGTACATATGGCATATCACGCTCTTTCGGGTTACGCCATGCAGCGCCCATGCAAAAGCGGGTTGAGCCCATTTCTTTAGCTTTTTGTGCCGCTTCTAATACCTTTTCAACGGCTAATAAACTTTCTTTTTCTAAGTCGGTTTTATTACGTGCGCTTTGTGAGCAGTATTTACAATCTTCCGGACAAGCACCGGTTTTAATCGATAATAAGGTACTTACTTGTACTTCATTGGGATTAAAGTTTTCTCTGTGTATGGTTTGTGCTTTAAACATTAAGTCACTAAAAGGCATAGCAAATAATGCTTGGACTTCTTTTAAATTCCAATTATGTCGAACAATAGAATTTAGTGACTGTGTTTGTGGTGTTACTTGCGGTGCTACCTTCAGTGTGGGTACTGCTTCGGACATATTTAAAACTCAATTGCATCTAGTTAACTTAACGGGTAGTCTAGCCAGCCTAAGCCTGATGTCAACGATTAAGAAGATCTTTAGTTAACAAATGAACAATAAAACAACAAACCTGACTCCGTCTGAACAAAATTCACTCCTTCGCCTTGATAAAGAAAACGTTTGGCATCCATACACTTCAATGTCTGAGCCGCTACCAAGCTATTTAGTTGATAGTGCTGAAGGGGTAACCATCAATTTAGCTAGCGGTGAACATCTCATTGATGGCATGTCTTCATGGTGGTCTGTTTTACATGGTTATAATCACCCTAAGTTAAATGCCGCATTGCAGCAGCAGGCAGCAAAAATGTCTCATGTGATGTTTGGCGGTTTAACTCATATAAGTGCCATTACCTTATGTGAAAAGTTGATTCATTTAACGCCCGAAGGATTAGACAAGGTGTTTTTGTCTGATTCTGGCTCGGTAAGTGTTGAAGTCGCCATGAAAATGGCCTTGCAATATCAACATGCCAAAGCTGAAAAAGGCCAACAAAGTTTAACTAAGACTAAGCTATTAACGGTCAGAAATGGTTATCACGGCGATACCTTCGCCGCGATGTCTGTGTGCGATCCTATTACCGGTATGCATCAAATATTTGAACAGGTATTAATGCAGCATTACTTTGCGCCAGCGCCAAAAGTTAAATTTGGTGAGGCATGGGACAGCAATGATGTTGTTGAACTCTCCGCTTTATTTGCTAAACATCATAATGAGTTAGCCGCCTTTATTATTGAACCCATAGTTCAAGGTACTGGAGGCATGCGTTTTTATCATCCTGAGTATTTAAAAGCCTGTCGTGACTTATGCGATCAGTATGACGTTTTACTGATTGTTGATGAAATAGCGACTGGTTTTGGCCGTACCGGCAAGTTGTTTGCCTGTGAATGGGCTGGTATTAGTCCTGATATCATGTGTTTAGGCAAAACATTAACCGGGGGTTATATCACCTTAGCAGCAACTCTATGTACCACACATATTGCCCAGACCATCAGCGAAGGCGCTGCTGGTTGTTTTATGCATGGCCCGACGTTTATGGGTAATGCCCTCGCCTGCGCCGTTGCCAATGCTAGCATTGATTTATTATTGGAAAACGATTGGCAAGCACAAGTACAAGGTATTGAAAAAACTCTTGTTAACCAGCTTAAACCTTTGAATAATCACTCAAGGGTGACAGATGTGCGAGTGCTGGGCAGTATTGGTGCCATTGAATGTCGACAAAGTGTTAATGTCGCGCAGATTCAAAAACGCTTTGTTGAATTAGGTGTCTGGATCAGACCCTTTGGCAACTTAATCTATATCATTCCTCCTCTTATCATTACTACTGAGCAGTTAACAACATTAGTGCATGCCATAGCAACTGTGTTAGATGAAGACGAATGCTTTAGTTAGGTTTTAGCTAGGTTTTACTTAGCTTTTAGTTACGCTTGAATAAGGGGACTCAAGTTCAAGCTTAACTGAAATAGCTTAAGTCTTAACCGCATATTCAATGTGTCTTAACTAATATATACACTAACCAAGTTAAGTTAACGGTTAGTAAGAAAATCAAGCTGTAGTTAGTGTTGTCACTTCGGCGTCGTCGCCGATATTTATCTGTCAGTAGCGCTAAATAACTGCCCAAAGCACTTAACCATAACAATATATATAGATAGCCCGTTAAAGGCGTTAACCAAAATTGGCGGATTTCAACACCGTAGTAACGTAACACGCCGTAATCATGATCAGGCGCAGCATAATAAGACAGTATTAACGCGATTAAAAAAAGTAACCAACTTATCAGCGCTAATGCAATTTGTGTATAACGCCATAAATCCGGAATTTTCCTCCGCTCTATACGTGGCTCACTGTTACTTTTGCCATCACCTACTGTTGTCATAATTTAATTTTCGTCCATTTAAGTGCTTTTTATTGTTAACTTGCACTATTTGTTATTATTCAATGCAATTAAGCATTGCATTTACGCCTTGTCACGGTAACATATCACCCCATTTTCAGCATAATACCAATTAGTTAAAATTTATCCCTCACTTACCGTGAATGGTGAATAACTCAAACGACTTGGTATAAAGCAATTTTCAATCAATTTCATAAGAATAAGAGGTCATTAAATGTCGGTTATAGCAATTACTGATGTATTAGCAGGAAACTTCCCTGTTAATGAAAGCATTACCGTCCACGGCTGGATTCGAACACGTCGTGATTCGAAAGCTGGTATTTCATTTTTAGCCATACATGACGGTTCATGTTTTGATGCTATTCAAGCCATTGTGCCTAGTGAACTCGACAATTATGACAGCGAAGTGCTTAAATTAACCACTGGCTGCTCAGTTAAAGTAACCGGTATTTTGGTTGAATCTCCTGGTAAAGGACAAGCTTTTGAAATTCAAGCAACATCGGTAGAAGTATTGGGCTTTGTTGAAGACCCTGATACTTATCCAATGGCTGCTAAGCGTCACAGTATTGAGTTTTTACGTGAACAAGCACATTTACGTCCCCGCACTAACATTGGCGGCGCGGTAACTCGTGTTCGTAACTGTTTAGCTCAAGCTATCCATAGATTCTTGCACAGCAAAGGTTATTTCTGGATCAGCACACCACTTATCACCGGTAGTGATTGTGAAGGCGCTGGCGAGATGTTCCGTGTAAGTACGTTAGATATGGAAAACTTACCACGTAACGACGAAGGCAAGGTTGATTACAACCAAGACTTCTTTGGTAAAGAGACCTTTTTAACGGTATCTGGCCAATTAAACGTAGAGACTTACTGTAACGCGTTATCTAAAGTTTATACTTTCGGCCCTACGTTTAGAGCCGAAAACTCTAACACTACCCGTCACTTAGCTGAATTTTGGATGATTGAGCCTGAAATCGCTTTTGCTAATTTATCTGATGCGGCTGATTTAGCTGAAGAAATGCTGAAATATGTATTAAAAGCAGTTTTAGACGAACGTGCCGATGATATGGCCTTCTTTCAACAACGTGTAGATAAGACAGTACTTGACCGTTTAAACTCTGTTATCAATACTGACTTTGTTCGTTTAGATTACACGGACGCTATCACTATTTTAGAAAACTGCGGTAAGAAATTTGAAAACCCAGTCGCTTGGGGCGTAGATTTAAACTCTGAACATGAACGTTACTTAGCTGAAGAGCACTTTAACGGCCCTGTCATTTTACAAAACTACCCGAAAGATATTAAGTCTTTCTACATGCGTTTAAATGATGATGGTAAAACTGTTGCCGCTATGGACATTCTTGCGCCAGGCATTGGCGAGATTATCGGTGGCAGTCAACGTGAAGAACGTCTTGACGTATTAGATAGCCGTTTAGAAGAAATGGGCTTAGATATTGCTGATTACGGTTGGTATAGAGACTTACGTCGTTACGGCACTGTACCTCACGCTGGTTTTGGTTTAGGCTTTGAGCGTTTAGTTGCGTATGCTACTGGTATGCAAAACGTTCGTGACGTAATTCCATTCCCAAGAACGCCAAATAACGCTGCGTTCTAACGTTATGATTCGTATTGAACTATAGAAAAAGGCGACTAAATGTCGCCTTTTTTATTGCCAGATTTTAAGCGTATGAGTCTAATAATAATCTGGCATTATTGCTATTATGTTTTAGCTTATTAAGTCCAATAGGTCACTTTGTCTTGGAAATCTTTCGCTGGTTTACTATGTGGCACTTTAGTTGGCGTGCCTATATATAAGAAGCCCGCGATATCATTGCCCTCTGCCAGTCCCAAGCCTTCTTTCACTGTCTCATTGTAAGCTAAGTTACCAGTACGCCACATAGCGCCATAGCCTAATGAAAATGCGGCCATTTGTATTGCTTGTGCACAACAGCCAGCAGCAACTAGCTGCTCTTGTTTAGGCACTTTATTATGCTCAATATATTGAGTCGAGATAACAATCATCATTGGTGCTCTAAAAGGCATTTTCGCTACTTTCGTTATTTTTTCATTGAAGGCATGTTCATCGATGCTAGTACCTTCAATTAACCCAGCCATACTAGATAAGTCTTCGGTTGTTGCTTCAACATAAAGATCACTCAAGCGCTGTAAGCCTTGGCCTGTAATAACATGAAAATGCCAAGGTTTTAAACCCGCATGATCGGGTACTCGCATGCCGGCAGATAATAATGTCGTCAAGTCAGCATCACTAGGAGCGGGATCCGTTAGCAACGGTGTTGATTGTCGTTGTAATAATAATTCAATAGCGTCCATAAAATCCTTTAACCATATTAATAATAAGAGGTATCATCGAAGTTTATCTACAACTTTGCTCTTATGCACGTTTATCTTGGTTAAATAACGTAAATAGTATTCATTCAACCTAATTAAGTATAAATACCGCTAAGCCATTATTTATGCTTGACTTAATTTAACTCTGCCGCCACTATAAAAGTAACTGAACTGTACATTAATAACGTACGTTAACACGCTAGATTAGCAACAAGATAACTTCAGTTTTCTTAATAACTTACTATAAAGAAGAACAATGCCAAGTAACTTACTCGCCATGATCAGTATTCGAAACCCTAAAACAATAGCAATTAGCTATCTGTTTATGGTCAATCGACTGTGGCTCGTTAAGCGCCAATTAAATTGGCCAGCCCCTGCGGAGCATTGAAAAGATTATTAAGAAAATAATTAATTAGTTCACTTTTAAAGCCGCAGAAATCATCTCTTGCGGCTTTTTTGTTTCTACACTCCCTACCGACAAAAAAACCGCAATTTTCTGCCTAAGCTTTAGCCCTACTTCATTTAAAAGAAGCATTAACCAAAATATTTAAAAAAGCATTTATAACAAGCAAAGGAGAGTAAAATGTCAGTGTCAATTGCCTACTTGGCGGTACTATTAATATGGTCTACCACCCCATTGGGTATAGTGTGGAGTTCTGAGAGCATTAATCCAAGTTTAGCGGTATTACTTAGAATGCTTATTGCCCTAGTACTTGGCGCCTTAGTAATTAAAGTTCGTAAAATAAATCTCCCTTGGCATAAACAGGCATTAACTTTATACACCTATTCGGCGTTAGGCATATTTGGCGGCATGCTTTGCACGTACCTAGCAGCGCCCTATCTATCGTCAGGCATTATTTCTTTGGTCTTTGGTTTGTCTCCCGTTATCTCTGCGCTATTGGCAAAGAAAATTTTAGCCGAGCCTAATATCAGTGGTGTGCGTAAATTTTCTATGATTATTTCATTGTGTGGTTTAGCGGTAGTTTGCTCTGATAATTTCACTTTGGCTGACGATGGTATTTATGGGGTAATCTTTATCTTATTAGCGGTATTTTTCTTTAGTTTAAGTGGCGTATTGGTTAAAAGTGTTTCAATAGCTATTCACCCACTAGCTACCACAGTAGGCGCGCTAACGGTTGCTACACCATTGTTTTTAGTGAGCTGGTTGGTACTCGATGGCACAGTCCCTGTTGAAACATGGCAAGTGAAGTCTATATGGGCAACGCTATATTTAGGTGTATTTGGTTCATTGATTGGTTTCTATGCGTACTTTACCGTATTACAAAAACTATCGGCCAGTAGTGTTACCTTGATAACCCTAGTTACACCGGTAATTGCCTTGAGTCTGGGCGCAATGTTAAACGGTGAGGTAATTAATGATAAATTGATATTAGGTGCTTTTATGGTGTTGTTTGGCTTAGCTATTTATCATTTTGGTCATTTAGTTCCTAGCATTAAAAAGAAGCGTGTCAGTCGTTAATTACCGCGGGCTGTATAAAAACACAGTGAACTGAAAAATATAAAGCTGAACAGTGTTTGATGCTGTTCAGCTTTTTATGTTTTGAGTAAAGTTCTAAGGCATAAATACAACTATCTAAAGCGCTGTTCCTCGATTAAAAATCGTTGCGCTATATAGTGGTCTACACTGGTATAACGCCCTGCACCAATAAAAAATAGCGCTAGCAACATAATGAAGTAGGTTGTTGAAAACTCGATACCATTATTTAGCACAACAATATTACCCTTCTCAAAAAGCCAATCAGTATTGCCATTTTCGGCCAACAGCTCGCGCATTTTCTCAAGTCGTATTGCTGTTTGTTCACTATTATCCAAACTCGCTTGTGCACTTTCAACACCAAGCCAAGTGAGAACTTTCGCTGGGCTAATATCACTATTAGTTGGTGTGATAGCAAACCAACCATTATCGGCATGAACTGACGTAGCCGCGATTATCATGGTAAACATTAGTGGAATACTAATTAAGCGCGTTAACGCGCCAATTAATAACAACCAACCACCAAAAAACTCAACCAGAATGACTAAATTTGCTAATAAAGCTGGGAACGGCAATCCTAAGCCCCAATCACTGTTTCCAAACCAAGCAATAATATTGGGATCCGCCAAAAAGGCACTGAAACCGGTTACCTCTTCATTGAGTAATTGTGTTTTGCTAAAACCCGCCATTATAAAGACTGGCGCAAGGTAGAGCCTTATTAATAATGCAGGAATGCCATCAAAATGTTTAAGTTGGCTTAAAAAGCTTTGGTAGTAATGTTGTAAAAGTTGCATACGGGCTGTCTTATATAAAGAAATAATACGATTAATAATAAGAACGCTTTAATCACTAAAGACTTTCATCTTTACCATTATTTAGCAATACATGCCCTAATCAGCTATAGATGCCATAAATAGTTACAATCTAGCGAAGGCCATATGTTAAGTTTTGGTAAACATTAAGGTAGTATAGAGTTGAGAACTTTTAATTTAATCAATTTAAGATATATATATGAATAATAATCCAAGCATTATAAAACGGATCTTTTCTTCGCTATGGCGTGTGTTAACTCTTACGCGCTCAGTGGTGGTAAACCTAGTATTCTTTATACTGTTATTCGGCTTCATTGCTGTTATATCAAGTGGCGATGAACAAATACAAGTACCAGAAAAAACAGCTTTAGTGCTTAACCTAGTAGGTGACGTAGTCGAGCAAAAGCGTGAAGTTGATCCTATGGAAGCTTTCTTATCGGAAGCCATGGAGCAAAAAGATGATAACCCAGAAGTTTTACTGAGTGATATCCTTGATGTTATAGGTAAAGCGAAAAACGATGATCGGGTAGAAATATTAGTTTTACAACTACAAGGCTTAAACCGCACTGGTTTAACTAAGTTGCAAGATATTGCTTATGCGCTAGAAGATTTTAAAAGCACCGGCAAACAAATTATTGCTTTTGGCGATCAATTCTCACAAGACCAATATTACCTAGCAAGTACCGCCAACAATATTTGGTTAAATCCACAAGGCTTTATGTTACTTGATGGTTACGGTCGCTATAAAATGTACTTTAAGTCGGCATTAGAAAAACTAGCCATTAACCAACACATTTTCCGTGTCGGTACCTTTAAATCTGCAGTTGAACCCTTTATCCGCGATGACATGTCTGATGCGGCCAAAGAAGCTAATAAACTTTGGTTGACTGATTTATGGCAGCAATATAAAGAAGATGTTGCTAAGCGTCGTGATTTTGGCGTAGAAAACTTTGATGAAAATATCGACACGCTAGTGGCTAAGTTTAGCGCAGCTAACAGTAGTTTTGCCCAATATGCCCTTAACAATAACTGGGTTGACCAACTTAAAACACGCCAGGAAATGCGCAGTGAGCTTATTGATTTAGTGGGTAAAAATAAAAAAGGCAATAGCTACAGCCATATCGGTTACCAAGATTATATCGCAGCAACCAGTTCTTCGTTAGATGAAGGCGTAGAGCTTGCTGACAGCGCTAATGATAAAGTAGCCATTATTGTTGCCAAAGGTACTATTTTAGATGGTTCACAGAAACCAGGTACTATTGGCGGCGACAGTACTGCTGAATTACTGCGTAAAGCGCGTAATAATGATGATGTTAAAGCCGTAGTGCTACGCGTCGACAGCCCAGGTGGCAGCGCCTATGCTTCAGAAATTATTCGCCAAGAAGTTGAATTATTGAAAAAGGCGGGTAAACCCGTAGTTGCTTCAATGGGTACTTATGCCGCCTCGGGTGGTTATTGGATTTCAGCTCCTGCAGATAAAATTTATGCAGCGCCGTCAACCATTACCGGCTCCATTGGTATTTTTGGCATGATGATGACATTTGAAGATTCATTAAGCAAAATGGGTATCCATACTGATGGTGTTGGCACTACCGATATTGCAGGTTTCGGTCCTACTCAAGCGCTATCACCAGGCATGGCTAACTTATTCCAATTATCGATAAATAAAGGCTACCAAGAGTTTATTCAATTGGTTGCTGACAATCGAGATATGACAGTTGAAGAGGTGGATGCCATTGCTCAAGGTCGTGTCTGGTCGGGTAAAAAAGCCAAAGAACTTGGTTTAGTTGATGAACTAGGTAACTTAACTGACGCAGTTGTTGCCGCTGCAAACCTTGCTAACCTTGAACAATATGACACCCTGTTAATTGAAAAACAGCAATCTTCGCGTAATAAAATTATGCAGCAGTTAATAGGTAAATCATCGTCATTGATTAGCATGTTTACGGCTAGCCAAGAACATAGCACTATTGATTTAGCCACCAATGCGGTAAGTAATAAGCCGTTATCACAGTTCATTTCATTAATGAAAGCTGAGTTAACGCAAATGAACCAGTTTAATGACCCACAAGGTCGCTATACTTTATGTGTGGCCTGTAGTGCAAACTAAACAGCACAGTAAAATTTTATAATTGAAAGAGGTAGTTATGCAAGTAACTGCCTCTTTTTTATGTCTGTGCTAACAAGAATGACCAAGATATAACGGAAACATAATCCCTGCCCCCAACCTATTCCGTAATGATTTGTCATTGTTTAGCCAGTGCTATAGCAAGTATCCTGCTTGCTAAGATATAATGTCATAAGTTTCTAAAATCTAAAACATAGCATTAAGAATTATGATAAAAAAAAGAATTTATGTTGCCTACACAGGCGGTACTATCGGTATGATGCAGAGCACCCAAGGTTTTGTACCTGCTAAGGGCCATCTTACTGAATCAATAAATGCACTGCCTGAATTTCATCGCAGTGAAATGCCTGATTTTACCATCAGTGAATATCAGCCGTTAATTGACTCTTCAAATATGACACCCAGTGATTGGCAACGTATTGCCGATGATATTAAAGCCAATTATGATGATTATGATGGTTTTGTTGTTTTACATGGCACCGACACCATGGCTTATACCAGTTCAGCATTATCTTTTATGTTCGAAAATTTAAGCAAGCCCGTTATAGTTACTGGTTCTCAAATCCCCTTTAGCCAGCTACGGTCTGATGGCCAAGTTAATGTACTAAATTCACTATATATTGCCGCCAATTACCCCATTAGCGAAGTGGGTCTATTTTTTAATAACAAACTCTACCGTGGTAATCGCTGTATTAAAGCGTATGCCGACGGCTTTAACGCCTTTGACTCGCCTAATATGCCGGTACTACTTGAAGCTGGTATTAATATTCAACTTGTCGCAGGAAAAATAGCTGAGCCGATAGAAAACATTGAGCCACTACAGCTGTCAAAAATCACCCCTCAACCCGTCGGTGTCGTGCATTTATACCCAGGTATTAGCAGTGCTGTGATTGAAAATGCTATTCAGCAGCCAGTGAAAGCGCTTATTTTACGTAGTTATGGCGTCGGTAATGCGCCGCAAGATAAAGCGTTATTGTCTTGTTTAAGAAAAGCGAAAGAGCAAGGTATAGTCGTGGTCAACTGTAGCCAATGTATTAAAGGCACGGTTAATATGTCGGGTTATGCTACAGGTAATGCCCTGAGTGAAGTCGGCGTGATCAGTGGTCATGACATGACCCTAGAGGCAACGTTAACTAAGCTGCATTATTTATTAAGCAAAAACTTAAGTTACCAAGAGATGTGTGAAAAAATGCAGCAAAGTTTACGTGGTGAACTTAGTTAAGCATTGATGTTATAAAGTTCAAAAAAAACACCAGTTTTCAGTAGTCAGAGCTTACTAAAAATTGGTGTTTCTCTACTGTTAATATCTTAATCGAGCTTAGCTGCTGCTCTGCTCATCATGCAATTCAATATTTAACTCTAATACGTTTAAATCACCATCTTTATTATCAAGTTTTATCGAAAAACTTTCATCCGATACTTGAATGTATTTACGCAATACCACAAGAATATCTTCGGTTAGTTGCGGTAAATAATCTGGCTGCTTATTGCGACTATTACGTTCATGAGCCACGATAATTTGCAGACGTTCTTTAGCCCTAGAAGCCGTGGTGACCTGCTTTTCTTTTTTACGTAAAAAATAATCCAGTAATGCCATGTTACCCTCCAAACATACGACTAAATATGCCTTTCTTCTCGACAACTAAGAACCTAAAATCGATGGTTTCACCTAAAAGGCGATCAATCACATCTTGGTAGGCTTGACCAGCATCACTTTCGGTATCTAAAATAACTGGTTCGCCAGCATTTGATGCCTTAAGCACAGCTTGCGACTCAGGAATAACACCTAATAGCGGTATGGAAAGAATATCTTCAACATCTTCTACACTCAGCATTTCACCTTCAGCGACACGTTTAGGTGAATAACGGGTTAATAGTAAATGCTCTTTTATTGGCTCTAAGCCAAGTTCTGCTCTACGTGAGCGACTTGCTAACATGCCGATAATACGATCAGAATCACGTACTGATGATACTTCTGGGTTGGTGGTGATAATAGCTTCATCAGCATAATAAAGAGCCATCATAGCGCCAGCTTCAATACCCGCTGGTGAATCACAAATGATAAAGTCATAGAGCTTGCCGAGATCTTCGAGCACCTTGCCGACATTTTCTTTATTCAAGGCATCTTTATCGCGTGTTTGTGAGGCGGGTAATATAGATAAGCTACTAACGCGTTTATCTTTAATCAATGCCTGATTCAGGGTAGCTTCACCATTGATCACATTGACAAAATCGTATACCACACGGCGTTCACAGCCCATAATAAGGTCAAGATTTCTCAGGCCAATATCAAAATCAATTAAGACTACTTTATGTCCCTTTAACGCTAAACCAAGACCAATTGCAGCGCTTGAGGTCGTTTTACCAACACCGCCCTTTCCTGATGTAACCACTATTATTCGTGCCATAGACCGAATATCCTTTATAAGTTAAAAATTAAATGAGTTTTGATGAGGTAAGTTCGTTATCAGTCAACTGAATATATACCGGCGAGGCCCAATGTTCTTCCATTGACTCACTTAGCCAATAATTACCATTAATAGAGACCAATTCAGCCTCAAGTTTTTGACAATATATTTGCGCTTTATGATGGCCGGTTGCACCAGCAATGGCTCGACCACGTAATGAGCCATAGACATGAATATTGCCATCGGCAATAACTTCAGCGCCCGCAGACACTGAGCCAATTACAACTAAATTTTGATCTTTAGCATAAACTTGCTGACCAGAGCGAATTTGCCCTCGGTGTATCTTGTCCGTATATAAATCACGTTGCGGTGTAGCGATAACGGCTTTAGGTTTTTCTGCTACCGACTCTTCGACAAGCACTGTTTTTTTGACTGTGTTGGCTTTCGCCGTATTAACAAATGAAAAACCACATTCACGAATAAGCTGACGTTGCTCCTTAGAGATAGCGCCAGTAAAGCCGACAAAGGTAAAATTGAATTCTTCAATTAATGTTTTAATCCCTTGATAATCAATGTCGTCATTGAGTTTATCAATACTCACGACTATAGGTACAAGGTAAAAAAAATCCGGTGCTTGTGCTACTTTTTTGGCTAAATCAGCACGAATATCCGCTATAGTTGCAGTTTTTAAATGTAAAACTGACAGGGTAAAGCTTGACCCTTTAAATTCAATCCTGGCAGCAGCCATAAAGTAGGTTTCCTAAATAAGACAACTCTTGGTACTTAGAAATAATGCATATAGAGATCAGTATTTCCGCTCTCTTAACTCTCAAGTGGCCAGAGCAACGAAAGCAGTAATACTTAAAAGTGACTCTAGTTATAACGCGTTTTTTAACGTGGAAATTAAAGCCTCTTGTCCAAGTTGATAACTTTCTAATTTATTATTCGCCATTAATAGTGAATGACTTAAATTAATGGCTGCAACCAATAAAGCACGTTCGCTGTTAGCGTTACCCGCTTGCTTCTTGATATCTTTACACATAGCAGCAAGGTTACTAGCAGCTTGATTTAAATCCTCTGTTTGTTCAGCTGAGCAAGTGAACTGATGTTGCTTACCCATTATTTCAATGCTGATGCTTTTAGAGTCTTCCTTAATCATTAATCAACCTCTTTATGCGCTTTGCAATTTACCTAACAAGTTTGATAAAACATCGTTGGTTTGCTTTTGCTTTTCTTCACCGTCAAGTGCTTCAAGTTGCAAGGTTTCATTTTCATCAGTAAGCAAAGTATTTGTCTGCTCAAGTTCAGCTATTTGGGTTTTTAGCTGGATATTTTTTGCAATGATGTCTTCAATCAGTTGTTCGAGTTGAGGGAGAGTATTTTCTAACATAAGGCGCTCTTGATAACTGTAGTTAATATAAGGCAGCAAATTTAATCTAAAGTGAGGCAGAATGCTACCTTTAAGCACGATTATCGGCTTAATTTATGTAACAAATTTGAACATTAACGGGGATTAGTCAATTACGTTCAAAAAACGTTCTTTTATGATAAAAATTATACAGTTAAACTTTGCTTATAGTGAATGGTTTTCAACGAGGGATTTTATGAATATTACCGCTTTGCCAGCAGTGACTATAGCAAAAGAGTTATAACTAAAGAGAAGCGTATACATTTGACATGACAAAATACAGAGAGATTGCGCTTAAGACAAACATTTATTTAAGCTACTGTTACTGACAAATTTCGAAGTAAAATGAGCTGCAGCGGCTTAAATAAACTAAATGACTGACTGATTGATAGTCGATCAATGAAGTGTTGTTAGCCACAACACTTTTTGTATTTTTTGCCACTACCGCATAAACAAGGATCATTACGGTTCGGGGTTTTGTCGAATCGAGTAGTTGTCGGCTTGTTTAGTGTCGAGTTAAGTTCATTGATATTTTCTTCAACCGCGCTATCCACGCTAATATCAGCAAACAATCCATTTTCGGCAACTAACGCTGCTACTTCTAGTTTTCTTTCATCACTGTTAACCACTAGCGTTAATGGTTTTTTTTCACTACCAAGCTTAACAGCACGTTTAGTGTTATAACCTGTGGTTACATGGTTATGTCTAGTGTGAATGCGTCCTTTGTAATAAAGATCGTGCATGATGGTCTCCGCTAATTTAAATACTTGGTTTTAGCGCGGCAGTATAACGTAAAGTGGTAAATAGTCGACTGTTGAATTGACTGTCTGGCTTTTATTTTGTTTTTTAGTAAAATATGGCATGTTTTTAATACGTAATGTCTAATGCCTAGTGGTGGTGGAAGGAAAAATCCCCTGTAAACGGTTTGCTATAGAAGATAAAGCCATCATCGTTTTAACTTTAACTACTAAAATTAGCAACAATGATACAATAACAGTGTCTATATCTACTCACTAGTGAACTATGAAAGATTGTAATCAATGCGGGAAATGTTGTATCAAATATGGCGGTGGCGATCTTGCTGCCACTCAAGAAGAAATAGACCTATGGGAAATATTTAACCCCGACATCTTCGAATTCGTTAAAAACAACGAGATATGGTTCGACCCTAAATCCGGCTTAAGACTACAAAGCTGTCCTTTTCTCGATATTGCTCCGAAAAAAAAACCAACTGATGCCAACTTATATACCTGCAGTATCTACTTAGATAGACCTGAGGATTGCCGTCATTACCCAAGTCTGATTGCTGAAATGATTCGAGACGAATGTGAAATGATTGAAGTCATAGACCTAGAAAACCACAAGAAAGCACAAATAAAGTTAGATGTATTGATGCAAGATAGTCGTCCGCCAAGTGGCTCTTAGCGAATAGACTATGCCTACTCAGGCTGAAACCAAAAGCTCAGCTATTATTTAATTTACTCTAACTTAGCTTATCGCTAGTATTCTTAGATAATTGCTACACCAGCCACTTCTACCACAGTTTTAGCGTCTGCTCGCTCGATAACTTTTAATAAGGTGGTTTGAATAGTCTCATCTTTTCGTGCATCAGCCTTACTAGTAAACTTCTGCTCTTGCACTGTAGCACCTTCTTCAGCGGTGTAACCAACAACGACTTCGGTAGCACAATCAGCAGAGGCACCAAAATAAGCCAGTGATATTTGTGGATAACCTTGAAAGCCCTTTTTAACTCTTTTTGCTATACGTTTTGTTGATTTATCTAAATTCATAATAGGTATCCAGAAGAAGTTTAACGAATGATATCAACTTCACACTCGGCATATATTTGCCATAGTGAAGTTGATAATAAGCTGCAAATAAAGTGACTTTACATGCCCTTAATTAAAGCTGTTTTAGTATTCACGCAATTGTTGCTTATGACAAGTAAAATTAGCTTAAATGTTTAGTGAAACAGGCTGTTAGCTGTCTGTTATTCATTCTTATACTAATTACTTACTTATGGCTTCACTAAGTTTAATTAAAACGTAGGTAAGCATTAACGATGCATAGTTGTTACTTAGTTATGGTTTAATTTATGCATCTCATTTAATACTAGGTTTGCTAATCCCTAAGGGGCTTACCATTAGGAGGCTGATATGCGTAATCAATTCACTTTATCAATTAAAACAGTGGTCATGACTTTAGCTCTTTTAAGTATTTCAATAATAGCGAATGGCAGCTTTTATTATTTTATATTACTTTAATGTCGATGAAATATGAGTTTGTTAGCTTTCGAGGCTGGTAATCCCCCAATAAGCATTACTTTTTTCATTTAACAGCCAACCTTTATTGATTAGCGATTTTCTAATATAACGGTTCATAAAGCCATGACCGAACAATACAATCTTGTCTTGGCTTTGGGCAATTTCAATTAATTTGTCGGCAGCAATATCGGCTCTTTCCTTCGCTTCTTTAAAAGATTCAAATGGCCCTTTATAGCCAAGCATCCAAAGAAATCTTGAGAGGTAAACCCAATGCCAAGCTTTCAATTGTA
>NZ_JABSOV010000062.1 GCF_013215345.1 Colwellia sp.
TAATTGATGTATTAAATAAGGCGCTTTCATAGCGCCTTATTTAATCGCTGGGAGTTATAACTTTTATACATGTATCAACTATAAACTCGCGTGACCTATAGCGTCTAAGGTACTTTGCTCATCGAGCTTAGTTTCTTCTTTTAACCAAGCGATAAAGACATCAAGACGAGATTTTTTAGCCGAATTAGGATCAAAGACAAAGTATCGTTTAAATGATACTGGGTGTTTAATATTAAACGGTATAACCAGCTGCCCAGTATTAACGTATTGAGAAAAGAGCGCTTGTGACGCCAAAGTAAAACCATGACCACTTAATACTGCGCTTAACGCCATATCTCCAGAGCTGACTTCAGTCCATTTTTTATGACCTTGATAATCTTCTACACCCGCCTTTTTGAACCAAGTGGGCCAATTAATACTGCCTTGATGTTCTAAGCTCACCAACCAACAATTTAAAATATCTTTTGGCTCTTTAAAGTTATATTCGGTGACCAGTTGTGGTGAACAGGCTGGATATACATGATCTTCAGCAATGAACTCATAAACCATATCATCACTGGTATCAACTTCGCCGGTCGTTAAAAAGCGAATAGCAAGGTCTATATGACCTTGGCGGAGATCTTCGATACTGTTTGAGGCAACAACCTTTATTTTGATTTCAGGATGTTTAATAGAAAATTTATACAGTCTAGGCATAAGCCATAAAGAGGTAAAGGCTTGCGTGGATGTGATAGTTAAGGTGCCAGCAACCTCTTCTGTTTGAATGCTATTAAAGCCTTTTAACAATGTATCGAATGCTTTATGAGTAGCTGTATAAAGCTTTTCTCCACTTTCAGTTAACTGCATTTTTCTGCCGTTTCGGACAAATAGCTGACTGCCCATAGCCGCTTCTAACTGTCGCATTTGTTGGCTGACAGCAGCTTGGGTAACAAATAATTCCTTTGCTGCTTTACTATAACTTTCATGGCGAGCGGCACTTTCAAAACTTCGTAAGTTATTTAACTGTTTTAACCTTTTATCCACTTTAACTCCCCCTGTTAGTAATAAAAATTGTAATTGCACTAATAGCTTCATGAATATTAGCAATAAAAATCACCCTCGATAAGCTCAGCTTATTGGCTGGTTAAATTCTTATTGTTGGTTCAATAGTACTTCCCTAGGCACAATACCTTTAAGCAATAATAAGGAGATAAGTAAGATGAACGTACCAACATCCATAAAAACCAATAAAGTAGCAGCCCAAGTAGTAAAAACAACAGCAATAACAGAAAACCATTACGAAAATATATCTAATTCTGTTAGTACTTTCAATCAACTACTTGCTAATATTTCAAATAAGCTAGGGTTATCAAAAGCCATTTACCAAAAATAATAGTAAGATCTAAGCCCGTAAAATTTTATATTCTCAATAAAAAATAAAAACCAAGTAAACGACAGGAGTATGCTCGTGAAAAAACCTAAATCTTTAACTTCTTTACTACTCTCTTGTGCTTTATTACTACCCTTGCACCTACTTGCTGGTGTTAGTGGTGGTGTAAGTGATATTGCCAACAAGGCGGCACAATATGCTGAAGCAACTTACCAAGCTGAAATGGTCGAAAGTCTACGTCAATTAATGACCTTTAATACCATAGCAATCGAAGGTTTAGCCTCGACTGAAAACCCCGTTCACCAACAATTTAAAGCCGAGCTAGCCAGACAGGCCAAGCAACTAGGTTTAGACTATACCGACTATGGTTATGTGGTTGTTATTGGCTTAGGTGAAAGCGAGCAGCGTGTCGGTATGATCACCCATGGTGATATCCAACCTTTTAATGCCAGTAAATGGGCACAGTCACCGTTAGTACTTGATCTAAGCTCAGAACCGGGAAAACTCATCGGTAGGGGCACAGAAGATGATAAAGGACCAATAAGTAATGCCCTTTATGCAATGAAATCCATCAAAGATTTAAAAATCAAACTTAATAAACGTATCGAATTATATGTTTACATGGCCGAAGAATCTGACTGGCAGCCACTACGTGAACATATCAAGCAACACTCACTGCCACAAGTTAACATCACCCTTGATGCCGAATACCCAGTGGTAACCGCCGAAAAAGGCTATGGCACCATAAGTCTGACTTTTCCTAAAACGAGCTTAACCTCAAGTAAAACTTATATCAGTGAATTTACTGGTGGCTTTTTTGGCAGTCAAATTCCAGAAGATGCTCATGCAAGAATAGAAAATGCGGATCAACAGCTGTTAGGTAAAATAAAACAAGTCGCTAAATCCCACACCGGCATGAGTTATAGCTACCAATGGCAAGGTAAACAATTAAGCATTAGTGCCCTAGGCAAATCAGCGCATTCCTCTAAGCCTGAAGACGGCGTAAATGCCATTACTCACCTCGCTGATTTATTAACAGTAAATCACTGGCCAAATAATAGCAGTGGCGCCTTGGTTAACTTTATCAACAACCAGTTAGGTACGGGTTTGTACGGTGATAAATTTGGTGATATCGCCTTTAGCGATGATTTTATGGGGCCAATGACGGTACAAGCTACTGTACTTAAAACTACGGCGAAAGGCATGGCGTTAAATATAAACATCCGTAGACCTAGCGGCAAAACCACTAAACAACTAGAGCTTGAAATCAAGGCAACGTTAGCTGAGTGGCAACAACAAAATCAAGTAACTCTGCTCGACGTAAGCAGTAAAATTAACGAGCCCTTTGTACAAAAGCATGCGCCGCAAATTGACACGCTACTTGAGGTGTTTGCATTTTACACTGGCATAGCCGATGCGAAACCAGTCTCTATTGGTGGCGGCACTAATTCAAGGCTTTTCCCTAATGCGGTCAGCTTTGGTCCTTCAATGCCAGGAACAGAGTACACCGGCCATTCAGAGCATGAGTTTATTACCAAGGAGCAGTTTATCTTAAACCTAAAAATGTATACTGCTGTGCTGATTGAGTTAGCGAAGTAACTATATATTTCCACCAATAGCAATAGAGTAAAGTAGCTCACATTCTCATTACCAACAAATTTAATTTAAGCTTATATTCAATGCTAAGCGCAAATTAAGTTTGCTGGTAAGTATTTTTAAAATAGTTATAGCACTAAATATTTTCACTACTTCATTGAATAATTCGACTAACAAGAAGTCTCCCCTCAAAACATTTATCTCTATTAATTTTTCCCATTAACATCTTGCTTGTATCAAAGTTAAAACTTGTTTATCATTCATCACTGTTAATAAAAAGCAGAAAAAACAGACAGTAACATTCCACATCATGGATGTCTGTTGACATAACAATCATTAATTAAGGATAATATAATGACGCATAGCTCAGATACCCCTCCTGTAAATAATACCAACACCCCCACGCAGTCTCACAGAAAAATTGGTTTTGAATTTCGTGGTGACGGTATTGAGTACTTTAAAATTTGGATTGTAAATATTCTATTAACCATTGTTACCTTAGGCATTTATTCTGCATGGGCTACGGTAAGAAATAATCGCTATTTTTATTCAAACTTATACTTAGACAATGATAATTTTCGTTATCTAGCTGACCCACTTACTATATTAAAAGGCCGACTTATTGCTTTAGCTGCGTTTATTGCCTACTACGTTGCCTCAATATTCTTTCCAATAATTTCCGGCATTCTTGCTATCGCCCTTCTTATTGCTATTCCATATTTCATTAATCAATCTGTCGCCTTTAACAATAGAATGTCCTCATACAAAAACATTCAATTTCGCTTTAAAGGCTCATATGGACAAGCCTTTATGGTCATCTATATTTGGCCAATATTGGGTATTCTTACCTTAGGTATTTTGTACCCACTTGCCATACTAAAAGCCAACGAATATTTTGTTCGCAATAGCGCTTACGGCACCAGTAACTTTGACTTTAACGCTACATATAAAGATTACGGCATGATATTTTTAAGCGCATTAGGCATTGCCGTAGTTGTCGGTGTACCAATTGCATTAATTACTTATTTTGTACCTGTTTTTGCCATCATATCTCCAGTGCTGTTCGGCATCATGTATTTCGCTTTAATTGTTTATGCACTGGTATCATTTACCAATCTATTTTATGCCAGTTTAAACTTAGTGGCACACAAATTTGAAGCCAAATTAACCATAACAGGTCAAACAAAAGTGATTCTAATCAACTTGTTTCTAACCATTATTACGCTTGGTTTATACCTGCCAGCAGCAAAAGTTCGTATGACAAAGTACATTTGTTCTTGCTTAACAATGCACGCAAATGGCGACTTAGATAACTTTATTGCCGCTGAAAAAGAAAATATCAGCGCCTTAGGTGAAGAGTTTGGCCAAGTATTTGATTTTGCCTAAAGACAATACTTAATGTTTATAGACGGAATCTACCTAGATGGTAAAACCTCTAAACGCCACGTCGCGCGTTTAGAGGTTAACAGCGACCATAAAATAACTAGTATTCACTTAGCCACACAGCGAGAGGTATTATCATTTGAACAGCAACATTATAAAGTGGAAACTCGTTTAGGTAATACGCCAAGAGAAATTTCATTTGATGATGCGCAGCTTTTTGTCTGTGATAACCACGATGAAATAGACAAAATAATCAGCTGGCAAAAAAAGTACTCATCTAAGCAAAATACTTGGTTATACCGATTAGAGAATAATTTAAAACTAATTTGCCTATCAACAATTGCCACCGTCATTTTTTTATATGGTTTGATTATCTATGGCATACCCAGCACAGCAAGAGTCATGGCTCACCATGCGCCACAATTTACCTCACAGCAACTCATCTCAAGTTTAGATATTTTAGATAAAACTGTTTTTGATGCCTCAGAGTTATCTGCTCAAAGGCAACAAGAAATAACAGCTTTAGTGGCACCTTACCTATTAAGCTATAAAAGCTTACAACCTAAGTTAGTATTTAGAGCCGGCATGAACGCGAATGCTTTAGCCCTCCCTAATGGTGTTATTGTTTTTACTGATGACTTTGTCAATTTAACCAAATCTGATGATGAGCTACTTGCAGTACTGTTTCATGAGTTAGGTCACTTATCACACAAACATATGACTCAGCGCATGATTCAAGATGCTATGTTGACCATCATGGTGGTATTTATCACGGGTGACGTGGAAACGTTTGACCTACTAACAGGACTTCCTACTTTACTGCTAGATTTAGCTTACTCTCGCGAATTTGAGATAGAAGCAGATAGCTACGCGCTAACCCAGTTAAGCAACCACAATATCCCCTTGCAGAGCTTTGTTGATGCCATGAGAAATTTAGAACAGTATTACCTTAAACAAAGTGCAGGCAGCAGCGAAAGTGCGATAAATGACTTTTTCTCAACACATCCTAAAACAGAAAAAAGAATAAAGTTAATAGAGCAGTTCAACAAAGAAAATGATTGAGTGTTCAAAATAATTTTGCCTGTAATATCGGGCATTACTTCGAGTACATAAATACAGTTCAACGAGCCTGATAGTTAATAAATACCAGCTCCGTAATAGCCGTATCTACAACCTATCCAATACAAAACATAAAATAATTGCACATAAATAAAACTATTCGTGCTATTTTATCGGGAAATTAAATCGCCAGTTTCAATCGGTAAAGTAAATAGATAGGGTGAATTTAGGTAAACATTGATGCCCATGGCTTGTTGGTATTCAATGACCTTGGCAATTGTGTTTTACCCTACTTGGACAATTAATGATAAAAAAATCGGTTTACGCAATAGCTCTCATCAGTGCCTTACTCGTGTTAGCCCTTACCCTAATGGCAACTCATCAGCTTTACAGCAGTAAATTAGTCACTTTAGATAGTAAACTTAAAGAGATCTCTGGCATTGAAGTCGATAAGGCGGGTAATTTTTGGGCCATTAATGATGGCGGTAATTCAGCACAGGTCCATCAAATACAAAGCGATGGTAAAGTAGTTAAAACTATCACCATAACCAATGCCAGAAACCTGGACTGGGAGGATATGACCCAAGATGATTTTGGCCACTTTTTCATTGGTGATTTTGGTAATAATGACAATATTCGTAAATGGTTAACCATATATAAAATTGAAAACCCCATCGATATAAAAGGTACCGAAACTCAAGCTGAAATAATTAAATTCACCTTCCCTAAGCAGTTAAATTACCCACCCAAAGCCTCAGAAAAAAACTTTGATTTAGAAGCCTTTGTTTTTTACAAAAAACATTTATATCTATTTTCAAAAAATCGAACTGAGCCTTTTGATGGTGATACTAACTTATATAAGATTGGCGATCATGCCGACAATTATCAAGCCGATTTTATTAGTAATTTTAATACCTGTACCACCTATGAAAAACTCTGCTGGATAACTTCTGCAGCGTTAAGCCCAAATAGAACTAAGTTAGTGTTATTAGACTCAGAGCGCTTATGGCTATTTGAGAACTGGCAAGGTGATGACTTTTTCTCGGGTGATGCCTATAAGATTGATTTAGGTATAGTCACCCAAAAAGAAGCGGTAACTTTTTTTGACGAAAACACCATCATTTTTGCCGATGAAGAGTTTAATGGCATAGGTCGAAACTCTTATATGATTAAACTCGACCAAGTCACTAAAGAGCGTGTAACAAAACAACCAAAAATCGCCAATATATAACGAACATATAACTAATGGTATGACCTATATTTAACAATATAAAGCTAGCACTAACAGGTATGGTATTCACGCTACCTGCATAATAATACTCACCACATCGGTAAGTTTCGCTGACACCCTAAGCAAGTTACCACAGTGGCAATATACCACTTTGCCCACTACGCCTTCATTACGAGGTAGTGCCGTTATTGACAACTCTCTTTGGGTCACCAGTAATAATGCGGTATTTGTCAGTCAGGATGGCGGCACAACATGGCAGGATAAATCATTAGCCATTGAGCTTACCACTGACTTTAGAGATATTGAATTATTTGATGCTAATACGGCTATTGTTATGGGAATTGGCAGTGGCAAAGACTCGGTGCTGTATAAAACGATTAATGGCGGAAATAGTTGGTCGCTGCTATATGAGAATCAAGATGAACAAGGTTTTTTTGATTCCATCGCTTTTTGGGATAAAGATAATGGTTTGCTTTTCGGCGATCCCGTTGATGGTTATTATGTGATTAAAAGAACAATTGACGGCGGTAAAACCTGGCGACGTATTCAAGCCCAACACATCCCGAAAATACTGGCGAATGAATCAGCATTTTCTGCCAGTGGCAATAGCATCATTGTGGGTGAGCAAGGTAAGGCCTGGTTTGCCACCGGTGGTAAATCAGCCTCCATTTATACCAGTAATGACTTTGGTGAAACATGGCAACGCCACAGTGTGCCCTTGTTTAACGAAACCCCAACAGCTGGAGGATATAGCTTAGCGACTAATCATTTGCAGCAAGTTTTTATTATCGGTGGTGACTATAAACAAAGAGCGGGCAAGTACGCGAACATGGCAACTTTTGACCAAGAACAATGGCGTACTGTTGATACCGGCCAACACGGCTTAAGAACGGCAATGCAATGTGAAGAATTGCTATGCATTGCGACCGGAAAAAACAGTAATGATATTTCTTTTGATGGAGGAATAAGTTGGCGCATATTAGCCAACACTTCGGCAGAAAAAAATGACCAAGGTTTTTATACTTTAGCAAGTAATCAAGGCTTATTTTTAGCCGCCGGAGCTAAAGGAAAAGTTGCCATCTATTCATTTCGTCAATGATTCTTAAAATTGAATGTTCTTTTATTTAAGTGCCTCTAACACATATTTAGCAGGTGATTCCTATCTTAACCTCTTTGCGACTATCTAGAGCGACACGGCTAAAGGTCGCTTCAGTTAATGCTAACTGAATACCTTTTTAAACGCCTCTTTATAACTACGTGATAACTTTAACTTAGTGCCTGATTTAAAAGAAATCTCACCATCACCGCTTGGCAGGTAGCTGATACTTTCAATCTCATTATGATTAATAGCATGACTTCGATGAATACGGCTAAAACCCAAGCTTTCTATTCGAGTTACTATGTTAGCCAAGGTCGACCTCAATGGGTATATTCGCCCCTTACTGTGCAAATTCACATAGTTACCACAAGACTCAAGCCACTCAATATCTGAAACTTTAACTAAGAATTCTTTATCCAATTTTTTCACCAAAAAATGTTTGGGGATTTTATTTTCTTCATTTTTATCAGCTTGCTCTTCATCTTCAGCAATAGGACTTGCTTCGCCTTTAAGACGACTATAGATGTACTGCACCATATGAAAGATAAAGAAAAAGAATAGATAAGCCCTGGCATCTTTTCGATATTCATACCAAAGCTCTCTAGATATCGAGCCGAAATCATAGTTACCTCCATTAAAAAAATATACTCCTTCACGAATGACAATCATGATAAAAACATGAGTTAGTGAAAAAATAATCGAAGCGAACAAATGAATCAGCAGTTGCTTTTTTATCTCTATAAGGCGTGGAGGATAACGTTTAAAAAGCCAAACCATTGCCGGAAATATGCACAAGGTAGCTAATGCACTACTGAACTCCCAAGTAAAGGGTTCCCATAACGAAATACTAGACTCACCATGGCGACTGTGTTCCATCCAAACAGTAGAAGCGTTAATAATACTATTGATAAAAAAATAGACACTGACAGCAAGATAGCCGTAGAGGGTTTTATTTTTTTCGATTTGTTCAAATTGAGCGCTATTCATTTATCCCACTATTCCACCGTTTATCCCTAAAGCCAGTCATCATAAGCACTTAGGTGTTTTTCAACAAGAAGGTATTTGTCAAACTGTTTGGTAAAATCTTAATGGAGAAAGACATGACTTACAATAATAATGAACGACACTATGATATTGACTGGTTGAGAACGTTGGCATTTGGGGTGTTAATTTTATACCACGTTGGTATGTACTATGTAACTGACTGGGGCTGGCATATAAAAAGCGAAGAAACATCGACCATATTACAAGATATTATGATATTAACTAATCCGTGGCGTATGTCGCTGCTATTTTTTATTGGCGGCATTGCCTTGGCGTTAGTGCAACCACGATATTCCTCTTGGCACTTGGCTAAATCACGAACGACACGGTTATTAATCCCGTTATTATTTGGTATGTTTGTTATTGTTGTGCCCCAAATTTACTACGAAGCACTGAGTCAAAGCTTAATAAAGCCAGGCTATTTAAACTTTTGGTCTAGCTATATTAATCCCAATACCGAGTTACTGCGCGATCACCACACCATAATAGGTTTACTCACTTGGAATCACTTATGGTTTTTACCTTATTTATGGGTATATAGCCTTATCTTTATCCTATTAAAAGCACCACTTAACAGCTTGGCTAATAGTAAATTACTTAAGAAGATACCAGCAACATTAGCTTTATCGATGGCTGTTTTAGCCTTAACTTTTGTTTGGTTAATGCTTCGACAAGACTACCCACCCACCAATGCATTAATTAACGATTGGTATAATCACGGAAAATACTTGTTAGTTTTCACCCTAGGTTATTTCTTTGTCTTACAGAGATCTTGGTGGACATTTGTTATTGATAAGCGACTAACTTTACTGGTAGTTGCGATTTTGGCGTACGTTTTTATCATTGCAGACAGACACGATAGTTTTACTGTTCTAGCTAGTCAATTCGAGACTAACCTATTAGTTAAGCTCTTCTACGGTATTATTTTATCAATCAACCACTGGGCATGGTTATTTTGTGTAGTCGGCTTTGCTGGCTTTTATCTTAACCGCCCAAGTCCAATACTAAGTTATGCAACAAAGGCTATTTTACCCTGGTACATTTTGCACCAGACCTTAATCATTGTTTTCGCCTGGTGGTTAAAACCCTTGTTGTTAAATCCACTTTTAGAAGCAATGTTATTACTTGCAATGACAATTTTTGGCTGCTTGATTGGTTATGAAGTTATTCGACGGGTAAATATTCTACACCTGCTCTGTGGTATGAAAGCAGTTAAAAAGAAATATTCCATGCAATTACGATTACAAAGTTAACCGCCTATTTAGTGTCTTTGATGGAGAACAGCTCTGATAAAGACGCTAAGACTTACACTAGCCCAGGCACGAGTTTCTACTTTTAAAAGTAGCAACTGCTGAATCATTGGCAAGTTATAACCTCGCTTGCCAATGATACATCTAGTACTAATTAAACCGGCTTCATTTTAACGCGACAGTTTAAATCTACTTGGTATAAACTAGTAAGGTCCTAGTTAAATAGAAATTACTATGTATCCTTTGAATTATATTGAACCGGTATTTCGTCCTCCAAGTGAATGGAAAAGCCTAATATTACAAGTCACTAATGGTTGCTCATATAATAAATGCACCTTTTGCGATATGTATACCAGCGAAAATAAAAAGTTCAAACCAAAGAAAATTGAGCAAATTGAAGAAGAAATAATCAAGGTTGCTAAATCAGGTTTAGCAACAAGACGAGTTTTTCTAGCTGATGGTGACGCCATGATGTTGCCGTTCAAGCGCTTAAAAGAAATTCTCGAGTTAATAAAGTTGCATTTACCGCAAGTAAGTAGAGTTGCTAGTTATTGTTTGCCGAGGAATTTGACCAATAAAACAGTAGAGCAGCTGGCCGAGTTGCAAGCCTTAGGTTTAAAATTAATGTTTATTGGCTGTGAAAGTGGTGATGATGAGGTACTGGCGCTAATTAAAAAAGGCGAAACCTACCAAAGCTCATTAGTTGCCCTTAAGAAAATAAAGCAAGCAGGCATGAAAAGCTCAGTGATGATTTTAAATGGTCTTGGCGGCCCTGAATTGTCTCGTCAACATGCCATTAATTCAGCAAAATTGATGAATGAAGCGCAACCTAATTATTTATCGACACTGGTGGTGTCTTTTCCGTTAGGTGAACAACGCTTTGCTGAGAGGTTTACCCAAGCATCATTAAAACCTTATCGGCAATTAACCCAGCAAGAGTTATTTTCTGAAATGGAAACACTGTTATCAGAGCTTGAGTTAGAAAAAACTATTTTCAGATCTGATCATGCTTCAAATTACTTAGTGCTCAAAGGCGTATTAGGTAATGATAAAGCAGCACTGCTGAGCCAAGTAAGGCAAGCATTAAAGAAACCCAGTGATGCTAATTTAAGGCAGGAATGGCAACGAGGCTTGTAAAAACTATTATTACTAAGTAAAACAAGTGGCACAAGTAAGCGATGAAAGTGTAAACCAGAGTACCGTTAGCAAACGATTTGTTGGCTAACGGCAGTAAAAAATAGTTAACTAAACATTGTTAATTGAACATTGTAAATTAACTAGTTTTAATCAAAGGTAAGCTTATGACCTGCTTTGTCTACTTTAGCTTTAAGGTAATCTTCATTACCGTCTTTAAGATGAGTAGAGGTATTGACTTCCTTTTCAACCGTCAGACCATAATCAATCAATGCTTTTGCTTTTATCGGGTTATTGGTCATTAATTTTAGCGTGCTGATATTTAACGCTTCAAGCATCTGCCCAGCTTCAGTAAAGTCTCTTAAATCATCACCAAAACCTAAATGGTTATTCGCTTGGTAAGTATTCATTCCTTCAGATTGCAGCTTATAAGCATCAATCTTATTATACAAACCAATACCACGTCCTTCTTGGCGTAGATAAAGTATTACACCACCTTCTGTTGCCATCAGTTCAATAGCTTCATCAAGTTGCTCACCACAATCACAGCGAGAAGAATGGAAGACATCGCCAGTTAAACATTCAGAGTGAATTCTAACCAGAGGGACTTTTTGTGACTTATCGGCCTGAGCAAAAATCAAGGCAACATGCTCTTTATCAGTAATTAAGCCCTTAAATGACAGCATTTCTGCTGGAATGTCACTGTTAGAGCCAACTTTTAATGAAATTCTTGTACGTACTTCAGCCATAGCTACTACTTATCTACTAACCTAAAATGAGTTGTTTATTTATCAATTATACCAGCGAATAGCTTCGCTGGCTTTAAGTATAAAGATTATACCCTAAACCACTTTACTGGTATGACCTTTATATCAACAATTTCACTCTTACTTATACATGTCGCATATCTGATAGTAGGATATCGACAATCCAACCATAGCCATACATGACTATTAGCTAATGCTTGCTTAACCTTTATTACTCGCTTGTATAATGAGTAATTCAATATTTTGCTTACTATCATTTAATAGGCCATGGTTACCAAAGGGCTGATTTAAAATCATATCGCCTTTAGCCACCCTCTGCTCTTTGCCTTCAATAGTCATAAGCCCTACGCCACTAAGGATGATATACATCTCTTCATCGTCACCATGTTGATGAAGCCCCATTGATGAGTTGGGCGGCATGATTACCCGCAAGGCAAAATCCCAAACGCCACTAAAATCTTCACGCTTGAACATTTTTTGAATTTCGATGACACCTTCGCCACCATGGCTATTTTCATCGCTAATTTTTTCACACGTTATAAAGTTTCTAATCATGCCTATACCCAAGTTACTTGAAGATACGTGAATCAGGACGCCTGAGCTATTAATGATCAAGGCGCCTACTTTTATTAATGGTACGCCCTTAAAAAGCAGGTTAGTATTCTTTGCAAAAATACTTAACAACATCTGCTTATTCTGCTGTGCCATGTAAAATAGCTGTGTCATGTAAACGAGCTACGCCACTACACTCTGCTTTTTATTATGCTCTAGGTTAATAAATTGACTAGCAACCAAGGAAGCCAGAGCAATGGCAGCACCTGCATAAAAAACAAGTGAATGATCATACAGCCATATCAAACCAAAACTGGCGGGAATTACCACGGCGGCAATATGATTAATGCTAAAACTAACCGCTGAATTTGAGGCAATATCTTTAGGGTCTGCTATTTTTTGAAAATAGGTTTTTAACGCGATAGCCATAGCAAAAAATAAATGGTCAATAACATAAAGTACTGCGGCAATATCTGCCGACTCCACTAACGCATAACCAACAAATACAATAACTAAGCCAATATATTCTAGAGTTAGTGCCCTTTTCTCGCCTACTTTGGCTATCCAAGCGCCAATTTTAGGCGCTAAGAAAAAGTTAATCACATGATTAATCATATAGAGCAAGGTGATTTGCTGAACGCTATAACCAAACTTTTCTACCATTAAGAAACCAGCAAAGACGACAAAGATTTGTCGACGCGCGCCCGCTAAAAAGGTCAATAAATAATAGAGGCTGTAGCGTTTTCGTAAGATTATTTTTTTATGCTGACTATGGGCTATGGTAAATTTTGGCATAACAAAAGCTAGCCACAGGGTCAGTAGTAAACCGGTTAAGCCAAAAAACAGATACAAAAATTGATAACTCGTCGATAAAAAGCTAAAACTTAGCCAGATCAAGCCATAACAAACTAATGAGGACGCTGATTTAATCGACATCAATTGGCCTAATTTCACGGCTGTTTCTTCTTTATCAAACCACTGTAAACTTAATGAAGTATTTACAGTTTCATAATAATGAAAGCCGATAGACATCAATACTGTCGTAGCATAAAGGCCGTAAATACTGGGAAAAAATCCCGTTATAGCAACACCTATTGATAAAACACACAGGGAAACCAACGCAAAAGTTTGCTCCGCTAAGACCAATAAGATAAACACTGCAGTAAAAGCCAAAAATCCAGGGATTTCTCTCAGTGATTGTAATACACCTATTTCAGCACCGGTGAAAGCGGCTTGCTCAATGGAAAAATTATTAAGCATTGCCAACCAAGCGGCAAAGGTTATTGACATAACGATGCTGGCAATAACAAGGAAAACAAAAGGTGTTTGCCAACTTTTAGTCTTACTACTCCCTGCCGAATTAAGTTTATTTTCCGTCGCCTTGGTATCCATACTACTCCCGAAAATTTATAAAAGCCTAAATAGCTGATGAGCTAAATTGATAGCTTGTTTATCTAGAATGGTCAGTATATGATCAAGTTTAAGTGACCACATAGGTTAATTATGACATTAAGTTTATCTAAACAGACAAAGTTGAAGTGGCATCTAGAAAGCCCAAGTAGACTCTACCCTTCACTGCCTCGACCAATAGTGTCCACCTCCGGTGAATTTAAGGCCATGACACAAATAGTGAGTCATTCTCACCCATGGTCACAGTTGTCTTATTCTTGTCGAGGAGTAATGCATATTGAAACCAGTGCCGGTGTCTTTGTCATCCCACCAGAGCAAGCTTTGTGGCTACCGGCTAAAACGCAGCATCAACATTTTTGCAAAAACAGTGTCAGTAACCGTAGTTTGTATATAGACCCGGCCTGGAGTGAAGAGCTAGGTAATTCGGTGCGAACCTTAACGGTAGATCCCTTATTAAAATCGCTGTTATTAGAAGTGGCTAGCTGGCCTGAACTTTACCAAGAAAACGAGCAAACTAGTCGATTGACGCGGGTGTTAATCGACAGATTAGCCATAGCGCCGAGTAATGAATTATTTATGCCAACCATCAAGGATAACAGGTTGCTGCCCATCATAGATGAGCTTAATCATGATCCAGCCAACAAATTAACCATTGAACAATGGGCCACAAAAGTCGGCGCATCAAGTCGCACCTTAAACCGATTATTTAACAAACATTACGGTATGGGCTTTAGTCGCTGGAAGCAAAAACTAAAAATATTGAAATCATTAGAAATGCTGAATACCGGTACTCAGCTTACCAATATTGCTTTTGAACTGGGTTATGAATCAACCTCTGCTTTTATCACCGGGTTTAAGAAACAACTGGGCTGCTCGCCGAAGAAATACTTATCGAGGGGGAATTGATTAAGCATGTGCTTGGTACTTTCTTATTTACTTGGTATCGAGTTATTACCCCCTAGGGCAGATACAAATGCCAAGTTTGCTGAGTAGGCTTGTGTTGCTATTCAACCATAGATTCCGTTAATTAAACGTATTTGAATATCCCAGTGTAAATAACCTTGCTATGGTGAGTGATAAATTATAAAAACAATTGGAACATTATGAAAGCTTTATTGAAGGCCTCTACGCTGCTTGGATTAACACTGACGACTCTAGTCTCCGTTCAACTTGCTGCACAAACCTATGTAATTCACGCGGGTAAAGTATTAACTATTCCTGGGGAAGCACCGTTAACTAAACAAACCATAGTAGTTAAAAGTGGCATTATTACCGCACTCAAGTCTGGCTTTATCCCCGCGAATAAAATAGCTAAAAATGCACAATTAGTAGATTTATCTACCAGCTTCGTTATGCCCGGTCTTATGGATATGCATGTGCATTTGCAAGGAGAGTTAGGTCCTAAAAATGATAGTGAAAAACTTAAAATGTCTGATGCAGACAAGTTAGTTAAAAGTGCTTACTTTGCTAAAAAGACGCTAATGGCGGGTTTTACAACGGTAAGAGATTTAGGTGGCAGTGCCGAGCAAAGCTTTGCCTTACGTGATGGTATTGCTAAAGGCTACCTACTAGGTCCAAGAATAATTGCCGCCGGCAGTAATGTTGCCGTAACCGGCGGTCATGGCGATGTTGATGGCATGAGCCCTGCTCTGTTAGAAATGCACACAGCGAAAACCGTGTGTGATGGCCCTTATGATTGTCGCCGCGCTACCCGCAGGGCAATAAAGTTTGGTGCTGACGTGATTAAGATCACCTCTACTGGTGGCGTGTTATCTGATACAAACACAGGTACCGGCCAGCAAATGGCTGATGATGAATTAAGAGAAGTGATAAGTTCAGCTCATGCTTTAGGCCGAAAGGTTGCAAGTCATGCCCATGCGGCAGCAGGTATAAACGCAGCGTTAAGAGCCGGTGTTGATAGTATTGAGCATGGCAGTTACGCTAATGAAGAAAGCATTAAACTGTTCAAAGAAACGGGCGCTTATCTAGTGCCGACCTTGATGGCTGGTGACACGGTAGTTAATTTAGCAAAAAACACCAATTTTATGTCGCCGGCTATTCGTGCCAAGGCCATTCGCGTCGGTGGCGATATGATCGAGAGCTTTAAACGTTCATATCAGTCTGGGGTAAATATTGCCTACGGGACTGATAGCGGTGTTTCTAAGCATGGTAACAATGGTAAAGAAGCGGTACTGATGTTTAATGCTGGCATGACAGCACAAGACATCTTAAAAACAGCGACGGTTAATGCCGCAGATTTAATAGGAAAATCTGATTCCTTAGGCACCATTGAGATAGGAAAAATTGCCGACATTATTGCCATGGATAACAGCCCATTAAAAGACATTGAAGAGTTACTTGATGTTGATTTTGTCATGAAATCTGGCGTAATTGTCAAAGAATAAAGCTATGTTAAAATTATTAAGCGCAATAGCTAAGCAGTAGTATTATTCAAGGGCTACATACGAACTGACCAAGCAGTTTGATATGTGTTCGGCAAAAAAGGCTGACATCCGCTAGAGAAAGCAGTGGTCAATCTCAGCCCTTTGATAAACTTCCTTTGCCTGTCCAATGCCTAGTAGCATGGCACTTTATTTACTCTTTTTCTGGCAATACTGATCGCCATAATAGTTGTTTGAATAATTACAAGTAAGCGCCGGTTTTTTAACGCTAGTTACATTGAAAATAGATTTTATGTTATTAGTTACATTATTAAATATATTTTTCATTTTACTTCACCTTGTCTATTTAAGATGAAACTATTGTGCACCACCAGCATGCTTTAGTAAATTTAACAATATTGAACATAGTCTTCTATAAAACTAAACCACCCTACTCTGCCCCGCCCGAAGTAAGCTAAAACAAACTAGATAGAACTAAGTCTAATTAAAACAAACTTATGCCAAGCTACATTTTTTGGTTAATTGCTCAGTGAAAATACCTTGCAGCATAGTTAACTCATCGGTTCTGACATAATTGGGCCTAATCACTAAGGCAATGGTTCTATGAGGGCCGGGTTCGTTTAGGTGAATAGCCCTAATTTCTGATTCGTTATAGGTTAGTTGGTCTAAGGCCATTTGTGGCACGAGTGTAGTACCAAGCTTTCCGGCAACCATTTGAATTAAGGTATGCAAACTGGCGGAATCAAAATCTGTGTCTTGCTTTTTATTTCGCAAGTCACACGCAGCTAAGGCGTGTTCTTTTAGACAATGACCATCCTTTAACAACATCAACTTATCAATCTCTAGCTCATCACTGCTAATTTCCTGAACTTTATCTGGGCATTCATCTTTATGACAAACCCAATAAAAATCCTCTTGCCAAAAGTTAAAACTCATTAAACCATCAATAGGGTAAGGCAAAGCCAATATAGCAGCATCAATTTCGCCAGTGCGCACCTTTTCAACTAACACATGTGATTGGTCTTCAATGATTTTTAATTTAAAACTCGGATGCTGTTTTCTAACTTCCGGTAAAACTTTAGGTAACAGATAAGGACCAATGGTCGGGATCACTCCCAAAGTCATAGGGCTAGCAAATGGCTGTTTATCGCTTTGCGCTATTTGTAATAGCTCGTCTAATTCCAACTTCACCTTTTTAGCTTTATTTAATATCAATTGCCCCTTATTGGTGACTAATACCTGCTTATTATTGCGCTCAAAGACAGTAATACCTAACTGTTTCTCAAATTCAGTAATGGCGGTACTTAAAGCCGATTGTGAGACATTGCATGCCTCTGCCGCCTTTTTAAAGTGTAAGGTCTTTTCTATGGCTAATGCATAGTGCAGTTGTTTTAATGAGATCATATTTTGATGACTTAATGATAATTTAATATCAGCTTTTATAGAACATGAAGATGATTTTAATCAGAAATACCAAATTAGTCACCTGTTTCACTATTAGAAAAATAGAAGCTTATCTTCAAGTTAATCAAATATTCAAATACTGCTGATTTCTCTATGATTTATATAAATTTATTTATCACTAATTTATTACTAATTATTCACTAAATGAATTATCACTAATTTATCAAACGAGGAACACCCATGTTAAAAAAGACACTGCCTATTGCTGCGGCAATTTCTGTTGCGCTCTCATCAATGCTACTACCGGCAACGGCGTTAGCAAGTAACGAAGCAAAAACCAATCAATTTTGGTGGCCTGAGCAACTAAACCTAAGTCCACTGCGTCAACATGGCGCTGAATCGAACCCTTACGGCGAGCAGTTTAATTATGCCAAAGAGTTTGCCAAGCTTGATTTAGTTCAGCTTAAAAAAGATATTCAAACCACACTTACCGATTCAAAATCTTGGTGGCCAGCCGATTGGGGACATTATGGTCCATTGATGATACGCATGGCGTGGCATAGTGCTGGTGTTTATCGCGTGCACGATGGCCGCGGTGGAGCATCTGGCGGACAACAACGATTCGACCCACTAAATAGTTGGCCAGACAATGCTAATTTAGATAAAGCGCGTCGTTTATTATGGCCGGTTAAACAAAAGTACGGCCGTCAACTTTCTTGGGCTGATTTAATGGTACTTTCAGGCAATGTTGCCCTTGAATCTATGGGCTTTAAAACCTTTGGCTTTGCTGGTGGTAGAACCGATGATTGGGAACCCGATTTAGTTTACTGGGGACCTGAAACAGCCATGCTTACTGATGAACGTAGAGATAAAAAGGGAAAACTAAAAGGCCCATTGGCAGCAGTAGAAATGGGCTTGATTTATGTTAACCCGGAAGGTCCACACGGTAACCCTGATCCGCTGTTAGCTGCTAAAGATATCAGAATGTCATTTGGCCGTATGGCAATGAATGATGAAGAAATAGTGGCATTACTTGCTGGTGGCCATACTTTAGGTAAAGCTCATGGCGCGAAAAAACCGAGTAAATGTGTTGGCACAGAACCAGCGGCAGCGGCTATTGAAGACCAAGGCCTAGGCTGGAAAAATAAATGCGGCACAGGTGTTGGCGCAGATACCATCACCAGTGGTTTAGAAGGCGCATGGACGGTTACCCCGACAAAGTGGTCATCTAACTACTTAGACAACCTAATGAACTTTAATTGGGTACTAACCAAAAGCCCAGCCGGAGCAAAACAGTGGGTTCCTGATAATAAAGCAGCGGCTAATTTAGTGCCTGATGCCCATATCCCTAATAAGCGTCATGCTCCTATTATGTTCACTACCGATATTGCTTTGAAGGAAGATCCTAGCTTTCGCAAAATTGTTGAGCGTTTTAGAAAAGACCCTACGCAATTTGATAAAGCCTTTGCTAAAGCTTGGTTTAAGTTAACTCACAGGGATATGGGACCTAGAGCAAGATATGTTGGCGCAGAAGTACCAAGTGAAGTATTAACTTGGCAGGATCCTATCCCAGCAGTAAAGCACCCGCTTATTACTAACAAAGATATCGTCAAACTTAAACAACAAATTGTTAACTCAGGTTTAACTACTGCTGAGTTAGTAAGAACAGCATGGGCGGCAGCGTCTAGTCATAGAGTTACTGATATGCGTGGTGGTGCCAACGGTGCTCGCATTAACCTTGCACCACAAAATAGTTGGGCAGTAAATAACCCTAAAGAGTTAAGCAAGGTATTAACTAAACTTGTCGCGATTCAAGGGAAATACAACAAGCAATCGTCTTCGAGCCAAGTATCACTGGCTGATATAATAGTCTTAGCTGGCGCTGCGGCAATCGAAAATTCCGCTAAGCAAGCTGGCACTCAAGTTACCGTGCCATTTGTTCCTGGTCGTGCTGATGCGAGCCAAGGGCAAACTGATGTTAAATCGTTTAATTACTTAGCGCCAAAGGCTGATGGTTTCCGTAACTTCTATACCGATGAAAGCTATATGTCACCAGCAGAAATGTTAGTAGATAAAGCCAACTCACTTGGTTTGAATGTACCTGAAATGACAGTACTTGTTGGTGGTTTGCGTACGCTTGATGCCAACTATGACGGCTCATCTTACGGTGTATTCACCAATAAACCCGGTGTGCTAAGTAATGACTTCTTTATCAACTTATTAGATATGGCTACTGTGTGGAGTAAAGATGAGTCTAAAGCTGGGATTTATCTAGGTCATGATCGCACTTCAGGTCAATTAAAGTGGCAAGCAACACCAGTTGATTTAATTTTTGGCTCTAGCTCAGAATTAAGAGCGATAGCTGAAGTTTACGCCTCAAACGATGCCGATAAGAAGTTCATTAATGACTTTATTGCCGCTTGGGTTAAAGTCATGCAGTTAGATCGATTTGATTTAAATTAGAGCATAAATAGCGTTAACTTAGGCTTAAAATAAAGTCAAAATAGAGTTAGGGTTAAAGTTAACTAAAAAGCGAGTACTGCCAAGGGCAAGTACTCGCTTTTTTATTTTATCAACCCTACTTAAAACTATAAACAGACCTTATAAACCTAATGCCGCTTTTATCCCTGCACCATAGGAAGCATCCGCCGCAGTACAATGTTTAATATGACGCTGCTTTATCTCATCAGGCACGTCGCTCATTGAGCCAGCGGTATTATTAAACAAGACTTGTTGCTGCTCTGCAGACATTAAGCGAAATAAATCGCCAGCTTGAGAGAAGTAATCCTCATCTTCGCGGTGATCCCAATGAGCGGCATAACCTTGTAAATCTAATGGCGGCTCTGAAAAATCTGGCTGTTCAGCCCATTCACCTTTGCTATTGGGCTCATAACCAATAGTTGCTCCGTGATTGCCATCGGTGCGCATTTGTCCATCTCGGTGATAACTATTTACCGGACAGCGCGGTGCATTAACAGGAATATGATTATGGTTAACACCTAGTCGATAACGCTGGGCATCACCGTAGGAAAATAAACGACCTTGTAGCATTTTATCCGGTGAAAAACTGATACCTGGCACGACATTGGCTGGGTTAAAAGCCGATTGTTCAACATCAGCAAAGAAGTTTTCAGGATTACGGTTTAATTCCATTACGCCAACTTCAATTAACGGATAATCCTTGTGTGGCCATATCTTAGTTAAATCAAATGGGTGGTATGCGACTTTTATGGCATCCGCTTCCGGCATGATTTGCACTTTTAAGGTCCACTTGGGAAAGTCATTATTTTCTATGGATTCGAATAAGTCTCTTTGATGGCTTTCTCGGTCTTTACCGACAATGGCTTCTGCTTCTGCATCGGTAAGGTTTTTAATGCCTTGTTGTGATTTTAAGTGAAATTTGACCCAAAATCGCTCGTTATCGGCATTAATAAAACTAAAGGTGTGACTGCCAAAACCATGCATATGACGGTAAGTAGCCGGAATTCCGCGATCGCTCATCACGATAGTAATTTGATGTAATGCTTCAGGCAATGAGGTCCAAAAGTCCCAGTTATTAGTGGCACTGCGCATATTGGTTTTAGGATCACGTTTTACCGCATGATTTAAGTCGGGGAACTTTAACGGATCCCTTAAGAAAAACACTGGCGTGTTATTACCAACTAAATCCCAATTGCCCTCTTCGGTGTAAAACTTAACGGCAAAGCCACGAATATCGCGCTCAGCATCGGCGGCGCCACGCTCACCGGCGACAGTAGTAAAGCGAGTAAATAACTCGGTTTCTTTACCAATTTCTGAAAATATTTTTGCGCGAGTATATTTACTGATGTCATGGGTAACCGTAAACTTACCAAAGGCACCAGAGCCTTTGGCGTGCATACGTCTTTCTGGTATTACTTCGCGGTCAAAGTGAGCTAATTTCTCTAAATACCAAACATCTTGTAAAAGTTGTGGCCCGCGCGGCCCTGCGGTCATAACGTTTTGATTATCAGCCACTGGGCAGCCAGCAGCTGTGGTTAATTTCTTCTTAGACATGTTCAAAGCCTCTAGTTAAGGTATTAACTGGTTAATTAAACGTCTATTAATTCTAGTTGATATTTATCAACAATCTATTGAACTAGCTCAATAGATTGTTATTTATTAAATATTTTATTAGCTATCTTATTGGTAAAATTGCTAAGTGAAATTTGCGTCTATAATCATTGCTGTTCAAGACAAAGAGCTAAGCTTATTTGCTGCCAGATAGTTTTTAAACTGCTCGAATGGTAAAGGCTCAGCAAATAAGTATCCTTGGCCATATTCACAATTGAGCTGTTGTAATTGCTGCTGTTGTTGCTCTGTTTCTATGCCTTCAGCAATCACTTTCATCTTCAATTTCTTTGCCATTATAATAATGGCTTCACAAAGCGCTAAGTCATCGCTCTGGGGTACCATTTTCTGTACAAAGGATTTATCTATTTTTAAATAGTTTGCATTAAATAACTTTAAATATGACAGCGAAGAGTAACCGGTGCCAAAGTCATCAATCGAAATAGCAATGCCAGCATTATGAATTAATTCAAAAATATCATTAATCTTATCGCCTGATTCCATCAATAAATTTTCTGTTATTTCTAAAGCAATAGCACCTGGTGGCACCTGCTCTTTTTGCAGGCTGAGCAGCCAATTAATAATATTGCCTTTATCTGCTTGATACTGCACAGGAGAAGTATTAATACTCAGTTGAAACTCTGGATGATATTCTGCACGTAAGGTATTAATGGTTTGAAGTGCGGCTTTAAAAACCCAATCACTGATCTCAATGATTAATCCGGTTTCCTCTGCAAGGGGAATAAATAGCTCAGGGTTGATATAACCTTTAGTAGGATGGTGCCAACGTATTAATACTTCCGCTTTATATATTTCATCGTTTGATAGATTAATGATTGGCTGATAAACCAAACTAAATTCTTCATTATCAATGGCCTTTCTTATTTCACTGATTAACTCAACTCTATTATTAATCGCGTCACGCATAGACGGAGTAAAAAATTGATAATTTTCTTTACCTAAGCTTTTTGCGCTATACATGGCCTGATCGGCATTCTTTAGCAAGATATCAATATTGGTAGCATCGTCAGGGTAAATGGTGACACCAAGGCTGCCTGAGGTATGAATGGTCTCCCCTACCAGTGAATGAGGTGTACTCAACTGGCTAATTATTTTTTGGCAAACGCTATTGAGCCCTTGTAAGTCAACGAGCTCATTAATAATAACAACAAACTCATCTCCCCCTAAACGCGCAACAATATCATTTTCACGCATAACAGATTTTATTCGCTTAGCTACCTCGACCAATAACGCATCACCCACATCATGACCTAGGGTATCGTTTACATCTTTAAAGTTGTCTAGATCTAAGAAAACGATGGCCAGCTTGGTGCGATTTCTTTGACAAGTCTTTAATGCTAAACCTAGGTGTTCTCTCATCATATTTCGATTAGGTAGGCCAGTTAACGAATCAAAATTGGCATGGCGCCAAATAGTTTTATTCGCTTGCACACGTTCAATAGCAATACTGGCAAGTTGAGAAAAATTCTCTATTAAATCAAATTGCTCTTTTGTAGGACTGGTCTTGTTTTCATGATAAATAGCAAAAGTACCAATAACCTCACCCGATGAAGAGATTATCGGCTCTGACCAACAAGCGCCTAACCTTGCCTTTGCTGCTAACTCAGCCCAAGGAGCCCAAAAAGGATGTGTAGCTATATCTTCAACAATGACACGTTTTCCGGTAAATGCTGCACTACCGCAAGAGCCAACACCTTCACCTATGGCAACGCCCTCAATAGCTTGGTTATAAAAATCTGGCAAGGATTGTCCTGCCCCAACAGTCAGGTTAGTTCTTGCTTCGTTGAGTAGTAAAATACTACAGCGTACCTCTTTAAATTCAAATTCAGCCGAGCTAACAATGGCACGCAGAACTTTATTCAATGAGCTTGAATTTACAATGAGTTCAAGAATTTCATTTCTATATCTTGATAATCTTTGATTCGCTTGAATCTTACTATTGTTTATTTCTACTGTGACCGAATAGATATAAGCAAAGGCACTGGTGATAGTATATGCAGGTAAAATTATCAGCATTAATACCCAATTATAATCTAGGTAGGTATTGATAAAAAAAGTGCTAAAGGAGCAAATAAAGAGCAGTAAGGCAAATAGCGGCCTGAGTAAATAAAATGCTGCGATGATTAAAGGAAAGGCCCAAAAAGAATAGAAAAAACCTTTAAAAGATAACAGCAAAATCCAAGTGACTGATGCAAGTACTGCAACGAGAGTTGCGGATAACTCTACTTTACGGGTGCTATAAGTATAGGAAAAAGCAGAAATTAGCATAATGACTAAAAACAGATCGGCCAAGGCGACAATATATTCTTGTTTAAAGATTCTTAGCGCAATGATTGGTAATAAAACTATTGCTGTTATAGCCGTTGATGACAGTAACGCTAACTCTTTATTCGTTCTATTTTGCACAGAAAATTTAGCCCTTTCAATGAGAGAGTAATCAAACCTACCTTTGAATATAAATAATAAAAACTAATAACTCAATGGATTAGAGCTATTTTTGCCAAGATATGAAAAAACATTTTGCTTACCGGACAATGATCGATTAAATGTTATGCGCTTTACCTTAAAATAAAACAGTTTTTAATATCACTAACAGCACTGTTATTTTCTGTTTATAAAAAAGCCTTCTAGCTGGCGGTTAACCACAGTAGAAGGCTGCTATCTGCAAGTGTTATACCCAAGCCACTTCAAGATGCAGAATTCAGCTGAAATTAGAAACGTCTTTAGGCAAGGTATTGATTGAAGAGAATAGTCATTCTATTGTCAATATCAATAACGCAGCATAAAACGTTTTTAAACCAGCCCTTTGGGGGTGCGGGAGTAACCATTAATAAAAAAATCGTCTTGATCATGATTAGCTCTCGCATCCTGAAACTCGCATATTGAAATGGCTTGGGTATATATCTTTTAACTAGTTTACTGGTTTTTCTTCTTGCGACGAGATAACCCCATAACCGCGAGACCTAAACCAAGAATACCGAGTTAAGCTGGCTCTGGCACAGCGACAGAATATTTTGCAGCATATGCGACTGAGCTAGCTATTACCGATAACATTTCATCACTAACAACACCATCGTCATAGGTCATACCATCATTAATATGAATGACAGTACCGCC
>NZ_JABSOV010000063.1:0-15672 GCF_013215345.1 Colwellia sp.
AAAGGCACAAAAGCAAATACGGTAGCAACAATAGCAAAGGAGCCTAAAAAACGACCCAATTGGTAACTTAATGGATTAATCGGTTTACTGTAAAGTAACTCCGACATTTTACTGGTTTCATTTCGGGTTGCCGTACTCGCAACAAAATTTACCACTAAGAACATAGCAAACAACCCCATGATCAATAAGGTTTGCGCAATAGCAAAAGGCCCGTTATATAAAACATTGCCACCGCCACCCAGTTGAATATTTTCACTGATGGTAGCAAAGAATGTCAGAAAGAAAAAAATAAAACTAGTAACATAAAAAGAAGGCTGTCGAGTAAAGTAGCGCCATTCAAAAGCAAACATTTTCATTAACATAATAAGTTCCTTGTCATTATTCAGCTTGAATTAAGCAACTTTTTTTTGTGCTGAAGCAGACTGAGTTGAAGTGGACTGAGCGGAAGCACGATGTTCATTTAACGTAGAAAAATAGACATCTTCTAAGTTCGCTGGCGCGCTTTCAAAACCAAACGGAGCACTTTCTGCTATTACATGCACAATAGTTTGCCCGGCAAATAAACGCTTAGAAATAACGTTAAATTCTTGCTCAATAACGTTAAGCTCGGATTGAGCAATCGCTTTACGCCAGATTTGACCATTGAGTTGATTGGTTAATTCGATTGGATTACCTTGTAAAACAATTTCCCCTGACGCTAAAACCGCCATATTAGGGCAAAGTTCAGTAACATCCTCAACAATATGTGTTGATAATATAATGGCTTTTTCTTCACCTAAGGCGACTAATAAATTATGAAAACGATTACGCTCTTCTGGATCTAATCCAGCTGTAGGCTCATCAACAATTAATAAGTCTGGATCGCCAAGTAATGCTTGGGCAATACCAAAACGCTGACGCATGCCACCAGAGAAGCCACTTACAGCATTTTTTCTATGTTGATATAAATTAGTTTGTGCTAATAAACCTTCTACCGCTTCTTTACGCTCTGCTTTGTTTTTCAAACCTTTTAAAATAGCCAGGTGGTCAAGCAATTCATAAGCACTAATACGCGGATAAACACCAAAGTCTTGTGGCAAGTAACCCAAACGTTGGCGTAAGGCTTGTGGGTCTTTTAAAACATCAATGCCATCAAAGCTAATGCTGCCACTATCAGCATCTTGCAAAGTGGCAATAGTACGCATTAATGACGATTTACCTGCGCCATTTGGGCCAAGTAAACCAAACATACCTTTTGGTATTTCTAAGTTGACGTTATCAAGCGCTTTAACGCCATTATCATACGTTTTGGATAGGTTTTTTATTATTAACATTATTATTCCTGCGTTGTTTTATTATTTGCCTTCATGGCTATTTTATTAAAAAATAATTATCTCTTTTCAATATTTATTGACCACAAAATTTGATGGACGATGAATGATTAAGACTTTTGTCGGTTGTGGGAGCTTAGAGGGTTTTGACTAGTGAGAGATCGATACCACAGACTAATCGTAAATTATTGAGAAGAGCTATATTGTAGTGCGCAAAGTACGCTCCTCAATTTCAAGAGGCATGCACTGCAATGAGTTTAAAATATCGACAAAGCGAATAATAACAATTTGTTAATCGAATGTAAAATTCAAAAAACATTACTTTTATCCGCTTAAGTATTAATACCAACTTGGTATAGGTGTATTGATTAACGCACATAAAAAAGCCCATTGTTACAGTGTGATAAACACTATAAACAACAGGCTTTAGTTTTCTATGTTAACTAAGCTTATTCCTAATAAGAAATGAGTATTAAGTTATTATTCCGCTTCAGGACGCATATGCGGGAATAAAATAACATCTTTGATTGTTGGTGAATCAGTAAACAACATCACTAAACGGTCGATACCAATACCTTCACCTGCCGTTGGTGGTAAACCGTATTCTAGGGCTGTGATGTAATCAGCGTCATAGTGCATAGCTTCATCATCACCGGCATCTTTTTCAGCCACTTGTTTTTGAAAGCGTTCAGCTTGATCTTCAGCATCGTTAAGCTCGGAGAAACCATTGGCTAATTCACGACCACCGACAAAAAATTCAAATCGATCGGTAATAAATGAGTTTTCATCATTACGACGTGCTAATGGTGAAACTTCCCACGGGTATTCAGTGATGAAAGTAGGTTGATCTAATAAATGCTCGGCAACTTCTTCGAATATTTCACAAATGTATTTACCTGGGCCCCAAACTTTAGAAGCACTACTTTCTTTAACACCAACAGCTTTAGCCATGGCTTTAATTGCGTCAAAGTTATTTTCAGGGTCACGTAACACGGCTTCGTCAAGGTGTGCTGCAGCGCGATGTTCTTTGCCGTATTGTAAAATAGCATCAACCATAGATAAACGTACAAACGGCTTACCAAGGTCATAGAATTTCTCTTCTACTACTTCGCCATCAGAGTTTTTCACGGTATTACGAATCATCGTTGTGCCAAGTACATCTTGGGCAATAGTACGTAACATTTCTTCTGTAAGGTTCATCATGTCATTGAAATCAGCATACGCTTGATAAAATTCAATCATGGTGAATTCTGGGTTATGACGTGTTGAAATACCTTCGTTACGGAAACTACGGTTAATTTCAAAAACACGATCAAAACCACCAACCACTAAACGTTTTAAGTTAAGCTCCGGCGCAATACGTAGGTACATATCAAGATCAAAGGTATTATGATGCGTCATAAATGGCTTAGCCGTTGCGCCGCCCGGTATGATTTGCAACATAGGTGTTTCAACTTCCATAAAATCACGCTGCGTTAAGAAGTTGCGAATACCAGCAACAATCTTTGAACGAATTTTAAAGGTATTACGAGTATCTTCATTGATAATTAAATCAACATAACGCTGACGATACTTAGTTTCTTGATCTGATAAGCCGTGGAATTTTTCTGGTAATGGACGTAATGACTTAGTTAATAACGAGTACTCATCCATATTCACGTAAAGATCACCTTTACCTGATTTATGTAAAATACCTCTAATACCAACAATATCGCCAATATCTAATGAACCCCATTTCGCTCTTATTTCTTTTTGCACGGTTTTTTCAGCATAACCTTGAATACGACCTGACGAGTCTTGTATCACTAAAAATGGACCACGTTTTGCCATAACACGACCGGCAATAGCATAAGTAACCTGTAGCTCTTCAAGTTCTTCTTTGGTTTTTTCACCATGTTCAGCTTGGATGTCAGCGGCTAAGTGTTCACGATTAAAATCGTTAGGAAAACCATTAGCTGAACAATTAGAGCGAATCTTTTCAAGCTTTACACGGCGCTCAGCAATCAGTTTATTTTCGTCTTGTGCTACGGGTGTATTATTGGCTTTATCTGTCATGTTAGTTTCTCAAAGTTATCTTTAATTTTTCAATGTGTGATTCACACCTTGTTGAGGTAACTATGTCTTTCCTCTATTACCTTTAGTGAATCCATAATGTGTTCATGGATTCCCGACAAGACACTTCGGGAATGACGTAAACACGCTAAAGTGCTTACCTCAATGTTGGTTAATCTATGATTACTGCTACAAACCAGACTTTAAACTGGCTTCTAAAAATTTATCTAAGTCACCGTATTACTACAGTTTGAATACGGCTTGCTTGGTTTATGCTGCTTCTATTTTCAACACCCGCATGCCAATTCTACAAACCAGATTTTAAACTGGCTTCTAAAAACTTATCTAAGTCACCGTCTAAAACGGCTTGGGTATTTCTATTTTCAACACCCGTTCGTAAATCTTTAATACGGCTATCATCTAATACATAAGAGCGAATTTGACTGCCCCAACCAATATCTGATTTACCGTCTTCTAATGCTTGTTTACCTTCATTTTGCTTTTGCATTTCCATCTCGTACAGCTTAGCTTTCAAGAGCTTCATCGCTGTCGCGCGATTCTTATGCTGAGATCTGTCTGCCTGACATTGCACCACAGCCCCACTAGGAATATGGGTGATACGAATTGCTGAGTCGGTTTTATTAACATGTTGCCCACCAGCACCTGATGCACGGTAAGTATCAATGCGTAAATCTGCAGGGTTGATATCAATCTCGATGTTGTCATCAATTTCAGGATAAATAAACGCTGAAGCAAAGGAGGTATGACGACGACCTGATGAATCAAACGGCGATTTACGTACTAAGCGATGTACACCTGTTTCAGTGCGTAACCAACCGTATGCATATTCACCGGTATATTTTATCGTACAGCCTTTAATGCCGGCAACATCGCCATCGGTGACTTCAATCGCTTCGGTTTTATAACCGTGTGCTTCACCCCAGCGTAAGTACATACGCATCAACATTTCAGCCCAATCTTGCGCTTCAGTGCCGCCTGAGCCAGATTGAATATCTAAATAGCAATTATTGGCGTCTTGCTCGCCCGAAAACATCCGGCGAAATTCTAATTTTTCTAAGACCGCATCAAGGGCAGCAGCTTCTACTTCTGCATCGTCGAAGGTTTCTTGATCTTCTTCTTCAACCGCTAGCTCAACTAAATCTGCGATTTCTTCACAACCAGTTTCAAGCTCGACAATCGTATTGACCACTTCTTCAAGGGCACTACGCTCTTTACCTAAGGCTTGAGCACGCTCTGGCTCATTCCAAACTTCTGGCTGCTCTAACTCTCGAGAAACTTCAACTAAACGTTCTGCTTTAACGTCGTAGTCAAAGGTACCCCCGAAGCGAATTAGCACGTGCACGGATTTCTTTTAATTTACTTAATATTGGATTTGTTTCGAACATAAATCTTCAAACATAAAATTAATTAACAGTCTTTTAGCTACCTTAACGGGCAAAAGACAAATAGTCGCGCATTGTAACGTAAATAAGGGGGTAAATATACGCCTAACAACTCGCCTTTATACTTTTTAAAGTTACTTTTATTCTTACCTACACACTTAGCTTTATAACTAGTTTTCTAATAAGTAATCATAACGAATTAGTCATTTAAGATTATTGCGGTTTGGGTTTGATATTTCTCTATTTAATACTAGGAATATCGCCGATGCTAATCCCGCTGAAGCAAAGACCATACACATCACCATAATTTGATAGCGCGCTGCAATAAATGGCGAGACACCAGCAAGTATTTGCCCTGTCATCATGCCCGGCAGAGAAACAATGCCAACGGCAAACAAGGCGTTAATATTGGGGATCATCGACGCTTTAAAAGCAATGTTACGGGCATTTATAAAACTTTCACCGCGATTAAGTTCGGCAAAAAAACGCTCTCCACATAAACTGACGCTATTCATGCCATTGGCGAATACCATACCAGCGAGTGGCACTAGCGTTTTCGCTTGATGCCAGGGCTCTAGATTCAAGACACCTTGGGTAATGACGACTAAAACCACCAAGCTACTAATGAAAATAGCTAAAAAAGCACTGTTAAAAAGAGATTTTCGCGGCGACTCAATATTATTTAACGCGATCCAACTTGAAAACAGTACCATCACCAGCAGTAATGAACCTATAACCCAGGCATTATCACTGGCAAAGATATAACTTAAAACATAACCCACCAACAATAACTGCACTAACATACGAACCAAGGCATGCAAGGTTCGCTTTTGTGGCAATGACCAGCAAACTAAAATAATCAGTACCAACACCACGGGAATAAAAGCGATGGCAAGTTTAGTCAGTGGAATAATAGCCAGTGCTTGCTCCATTTAAAATCCTTAGTTTTTATTAGTGCTATTTTAGATGCTGGTTTCTCTTGATAGCCAGAGCCTGTGTTAGACGGTACGAATATCAGCAATCATTAACTGTACAGTACGCTTACCACGAAATTCATTAACATCGAGGCGGTAAGCAAGGTGAACCTGTTTCACTTGCGCATTAGGCCAAGCTTTAACATCAATATTAAAGGCAATGCCGTCAAAAACCTGCTTGCCTTGAGTACTGTCTTTTTCTACCACTATTTTCAAGTGCTTTTCGCCGACAATTCGCTGCTGTACTAAAGTGAAGGTGTCATCAAATAACGGCTCGGGAAAATTTTGCCCCCAAGGACCGGCTTCGCGTAATTGCTCGGCAAATTCAATAGTCAGCATGTCTGCACTTAACTCACCATCTGAAAGGATGATACTTTCTAAGTCTTCGGGTTTTAACCATTGTTCAGCCAATTCATCAAACTTCTGCTGAAATAGCGTAAAGTTTTTTTCTTTAATTGATAAACCTGCTGCCATGGCATGACCACCGAACTTAAGAATTAAGTCTGGGTTTTGACTGTCAATATGCTCAAGTAAGTCGCGTATATGTAAACCCGGAATTGAACGTGCTGAGCCTTTAATTTCAGAGTGCTCTGGATCATTATCCTCGACTTTCGCTTTAGCAAAGACAATACATGGACGATGAAATTTATCTTTTAAACGTCCCGCAACAATACCAATAACCCCTTGATGCCAATCAGCTTGAAAGAGTGAAATTGCACTAGGTAAGTGCTCTTCATCAAAATTAAGTGATGTAAGTACACGCTCCGCCTCTTGTTGCATACCCTGCTCTATTTCCCGGCGGGTTTTATTTAAATCATCGAGCTCAGCCGCCATCACTCGGGCACTCGATAAGTCATTGGCAAGTAAACAATTGATGCCATAAGACATATCATCTAAGCGTCCAGCGGCATTAATGCGCGGGCCAAGAGCAAAACCAAAATCACTGGCAACCAGCCTTTGCTGGTTTTTATTGGCTATTTCAATCAAGGCTTGGATACCCGGCCGTGTTTGTCCGGCGCGAATACGTTTTAAACCTTGAGCCACGAGAATACGATTATTAGCATCAAGTGATACCACATCCGCTACTGTGCCAAGGGCAACTAAATCTAATAACTGGGCAATATTGGGCTCAGCAATACCATGTTCGGTAAAAAAGTTGTGCTCTCGGCAATATTTTCTTAACGCCAGCATCAAGTAGAATGCCACGCCAACACCGGCAAGGGCTTTACTGGGGAAATTACAACCGACTTGATTGGGATTAACAATGGCATCGGCATTGGGTAATGAATGCCCTGGTAAATGATGATCAGTAACGATAACTTGCATGCCAAGATCTTTAGCGCGTTTAACGCCGGCAATACAGCTAATACCATTATCAACAGTAATTAACATTTGTGCTTGTTGCTGTGCAGCAAGATCAACAATTTCTGGAGTTAAGCCGTAGCCGTACTCAAATCGATTAGGCACAATAAAGTCATGGTGATTACTACCAAACAGATTAAGCGCTGTCATCATTAAGGCGGTACTTGTGGCGCCATCAGCGTCGAAATCACCCACAATTATAATGCGAGTTTTACTTAATAACGCTTGATGTAATAATTGACATGCTTTGTCCATGCCCATAAGCGCAGTGTCAGCCGACATGCCTTGTAAACGAGCAACATTAAGCTCAAGCTCTTGCGCTGATTGCATGCCTCGGCTAGCATAAATTTGTTTTATCGTTTCGGGTAAAGTATCTGGTAAATGAGCAGTTGCTACTTGTGCTCGGCGAATGATTTTTTTAATCATCTTTATTCGGTCTCAGTTAGGATATTTACGGCTTGCGGACAGAGTTATTTTTAACATAAAAAAAGTACTTACAGATAATCAGCAAGTACTTTTATAAGATAAGCCATAACAACTATTTAGCAGAGTAATAAAAACTTAAGTATTTTTCAATAACTCTTCTAATTGTGCAGGTGGTTGGTAACCAGGGATCATCATACCATTGGATAAGATAATTGCTGGCGTACCGTTAACACCTATTTGGCGACCAAAATCAAACTGTGCTTCTATTGGCGCGTCACAAATTCGATAAGGGATACCACTACCAGCTTTAGCTTTGGTTAACGCTTTTGCAGTATCATCACTACACCATACTGAGCGTAAATCTTTAAAACCTTGACTCAAGTTACCCATTCTATCTTTAATACCTGAACGTGGATAAGCTAGGTAGCGAAAGGTTATGCCACGCTCATTATAATCTGACATTTGTTCATGCATTTTACGACAATAGCCACAAGTAATATCGGTAAACACAGTTACCACATACTTTTCATTTTCTGCTTTATACACAATCATGTCATCTTTAAAGTTTTCTATACCTTCAAGACGAATTTTCGCTAAGCTTTCTTCAGCTAAATCGGTCACTGTACTGCCTAAACTATAGACCTTACCTTGAATGAAAAAATCACCATTATAACTGGCGTAAAACAAACCTTGATTAGTGATGAGCAAAGCAATACCAGGTACCGGTGTAGCTTCAACTTTAACAACGGTTAAACCTAAAGAACTATTGATTTTTGCTTTTAAAGCTTCAACATCAAGCACACTTGGGTCACTAGCTGTTTTAGCTAATGTCGCAGGCACATTAGCCTGCCCTTCAGCATGGGCGCCTTGGGTAAATAAAGCTAAGCTAAACGTAGCCAGTGCTACGCTAAAAAAGAACGTTTTATACATAATGATTCCTAACAAATGGCTAATAAACTTTTAATTAACTAACAGCAATAAAGCTATAAAAAATAAGCTAAACATAACGGCTCATTTGAATAGACCTAATTTTCTCCAAGGAAATTACAGCCATGAGACATTATTTGCAACTTAAAATCGCTACTATAGTGAATTAACTTGTAAACAAAGATAAATGTTTTTGCTAAAATCCCTGTGAAATTACTCTGTACTCCTGAACTTGTCTCTTGAAGTAGAGCGGATATATATCAACATTGGAAATAGCAAAATGAAAATTGGTTTGTTTTATGGCTCAACCACTTGTTACACAGAGATAGTTGCCGAAAAAATCCAGGCAATAATCGGTGCCGATCTGGTTGATATATTTAATATCAAAGAGCAACCTTTAGCACTGTGCCTTGATTATGACTTTATAATTTTAGGTATATCCACTTGGGATTACGGTGAACTGCAAGAGGATTGGGAATCAATTTGGAGTGATATTAATCAATTAGATCTTTCAGATAAGATTATTGGCTTATATGGTATGGGCGACCAAGTTGGTTACAGCGAATGGTTTCAAGATGCACTTGGCATGTTACACGAGCAAGTACTGGTACAAGGTGCCAAACCAGTAGGGTATTGGCCGGTTCAAGGTTATGAATTTTCTGCCTCAAAAGCATTAACAGCTGATGGCGAATTATTTGTTGGTTTGTCGTTAGATGAAGATAGCCAATATAGCTTAACGGATGATCGTTTAGATACTTGGTGTGAGCAGATATTAATCGAGTACAGTAGCTTACTTTAATTTTAGCTAGCAAAAGTTATCTAAAAGAACCTTTGGCAATTTATTTCCCCTTGCGATAAATAGTTACAGCAAGGGCTAAAACCACTATAATTGCCGCCATATTAACCTTTTTAACCCTTAGTGAATTATCCCCTATGTTTGAGCAATTCGATCTAGACTCAGAATTATTAGCCAGTATCAATAAACTTGGTTACACCAAGCCTACCTCAATTCAAGATCTAGTGATCCCTGAAGCGATGGCCGGCAAGGATATACTAGCATCAGCCCCAACTGGCACGGGTAAAACCGCCGCCTTTTTATTACCTATTGCTCAACATTTATTAGACTATCCGCGTACTCAACCTGGCTTTCCTCGGGTGTTAATTTTAACGCCAACTCGAGAGTTAGCGATACAAATTGGCGAAGATAGTAAGCAACTTACTGAGCTAACTAAAATCAAAACGGGTGTTATAACAGGTGGTGTTAACTATGGCAGTCATACTGATATTCTTACATCGACAACCGATATATTAGTGGCAACACCAGGTCGATTATTAGAATACATTGAAAACGAGCAGTTTGATGCCCGTGAAATTGAAATATTAGTCCTAGATGAAGCCGATCGTATGCTCGACATTGGTTTTAGTGACACCATTAACCGCATTGTTGCTGAAGCCCGCTGGCGCAAACAAACCATGTTATTTTCAGCAACCTTAGAAGGTGCTGGTGTACTAGGTTTTGCCAAAGAAGTACTGGATGATCCTATATTTTTAGAGTCAAACCCATCACGCAAAGAAAAAGCGGTAATTCATCAATGGCTACATTTAGCTGATGATTCTAATCACAAGTTAAATATGTTGATCAATATATTGAAGCAAGAAGGCGTCGAACGTACTGTCGTTTTTGCTAATAAACGTGAAACTGTACAGACTCTTTCAGGTAAACTTTACGCTGAAGAATTACCTTGTGTTTGGCTAGAAGGAAAAATGCCGCAAGATAAACGTAACAAGGCCATTGCACGCTTCAAAAATGGTGATGTGAAAGTATTAGTAGCTACCGATGTTGCTGCCCGCGGTTTAGATATTGATGACATAAGCCATGTCATCAATTTTGATATGCCACGCAAAGTAGATATTTATATTCACCGTATTGGCCGCACAGGTCGTGCTGGTAATAAAGGTACTGCCATTTCCTTAATTGAAGCACATGATATGGCTGTTATTGGTAAAATAGAGCGCTATACCAAAGAACGTCTGCCACGTCGTGTTATTCAAGATTTACGACCACAGCACAAAGAATCTCGTGTGGTTAATAAGAAGGTTAAACTTAAGCTCACTAACTCGCAGAAAAAAGCCAAAGCTAAGAAACAAGTAAAGAGAAAAGCTAAGCAAGCAAAAAAATCAGCGAAGTAAGCCCTCGCTAAGTGTTACATTGATATAATACCAATGATGGTGGCGTTGATCATAGTTGGGGCTTTACGGTAGCAATGTGTAGCTACTAGTAAAAGCATCACCAATAAAAAGACCGTAATGCTTTAAGCAATACGGTCTTTTTTTATCTAAATATCAAAGAGGATGAACTAACCAAATAAATCGCCAAGTTTATTTTTCAACTTATCTTTTAACTTATCTTTGGCTTTATCTTCTAGCTTTTTCTGCTGCTGTTTAACAACATCTGAATTTTTTAAGTCAGCCAGCGCTTTATCGGTATCGGTTAATAAGGCTTCAAGATCAAGCAGCTCTGCCGCTTGACTATCACCTAACGTCAAGGCATTAGCTAATTTCTCATTTAAGCCTTTATTCACTTTGTCCTTAAAGTCATTAAGTTTTCCGGCAACCTGCTGTTTAAATGCACCCGTTAAAGCGTCATTTAATGACGAGGCAATAGTAAAGTTTGGCTTACTTAGCTCACCACGGACACCTACATCAATAGTTAAACTATCTAATGACATAACGGTATCGAGTAATAATTGAGTGATTGTAGACTTAGCCTGACCTTGATAACTTGCCTGCTTTAGCGATACATGATTAGTTGCGACAATTTCGCTATTGATTAAGTCAAAACTGCCCTTACCGCTAAGCTGCGCTTTCTCAAGTGATAAAGTTAACGCTTTGCTTTTGGTCAATTCAGTATTTGATAACTTTCTATCATTTATTAGCCACTCTCCGTTAGCCTTAAAATCACCTGATTCTGACTGCTTAAAGTGACTACTAAGACTAAGTTCACCATTAGCGCTTGAGTTTATATTTATTAAACTAGCTTTACCTCTAATCCAATGTTGATGCGTTAACTCACTACCACTAACCGTTAGTTCACCTTCAGCAAGCTGAATAGAAAAAAGTGCCTTTTTGATTAATACCGATGGTAGTGGTGACTCTTCTTTAAAGGAGATAAAGCGCCCTTGCGCATGTTTTTGTGCCGCTTCAGTAGTTTCTTCACCATCAGTGTTATCAAGAAAAGGTGACACTTTATCATAGGCCCATTGAGCCTTTTGCACATATTCACGCGCTTGCTCGCCAAAGAGGATATGGGCAAAGTCTTCGGTATCGATACTTTCAAGTTGATAAGTTTTTTCAATGTGTTGCCAATCTTTACTTGGCGCATTTTTTAACTCATTAACTTGCTGGGCTAATAGATTCTTGGTGGCTAAAACTTGTCGCTTAGCTTTTTTAACTAGCGCTTGATCCGCTTTAAACTCAGCTTTAATTTTATCGAATTCAGCTTTGATTTTTTCTATATCCGCTAATGAATTCACTTTCATCTTACCTAAAGCTTTGACTTTATCTTGGTAAGACTTCAGCTTCGCTTTATTAGGCAGTTGCGCCTGCAATGCTTTTAATTTCACTTGTTCAGCTTTATAACTATCTTGTAGTTGCTTACTAGCGTTAACCGTTAATAAGTTACTGTCATTAAGTAAGGTTTTAACATCCGGTAGTTTCATATCAACTTCCGGTAGCATGGCTTTGGCTTGCTCAGCTAAGCTTGTTTCTGCTGCTTGCCCATCAGATTGTTCGTTAGGATAAACTTTACCCGCTTGGTTACGAATACTAGAAAATTCTAATTGACTGACTTCAAGTTCATCAATAATGATTTTACCAAATAAATATTGCCAAACATCAATACCTGCCGTGGCACGTTCAAAACTAAATAAGTTCTGCGTCGGGGTCTCTTTGTCAGTAACTTGCAAACCTAGAACACTTAGCTGCAACGGTGAGTAAGAAAGCTGAACCTCTGCAACATTTACTTCTGCGCCAAAAGCACTTTCAGCCGAGCTAACAATGGCTTTTTTTACTAAGCTTTCGGCAAATAAATAGATAAAAACTACCACTAAAGCACTTAACACCATAAAGGCAATCATACCTTGCCAACGAATAAACCGAGCCATTACAGGCCTCCTTTAGTTAGGCTAGAGTCACCAGAAAAACTGCTATATAAGCTATAAAATTTAGAGGCTTTTAGCGCTTTGACAATTCTAAACTTTTCAAAAAATGTCATTATATGTACACGGTATTTCTCAATAATAAACTTGCTGATAAAATATATTGGCGCAGATAACACCGCACCTAAAACAAATGCACCTAAGGTATATGTATGATGCCAATGGGCGAGTTTAAATAAACTGAGTTGATAGAGCGAGGTAAAAAAGTCCGCCAAAACAGGTTGTGTTAGTAATGACTCACCCACCTGAACAATAATTGGAGAGAATAAGTAGCTCAGCCCAGAGAAGAAACCGACCGCAAGAATGAAGCTGCCTAAATGCACTCTAATGAGTAAGACAAAAAAGATTATTACGATATTATGCAAAGTAAATATGGGTGATAAACCCACTATAAAACCTAATGCAATTGCTAAGGCTATTTGCCTAATGGAACTATCACTGTTTAGAGCATGGAAAAGCTTTGCTAGTAAAGTTAACATGTCACCTCCTGTTAAAATGTTTAAATGTTTAAATGTTTAAATATATAGTCGCCTATCACCCTAAGATAATGGCTAATGGCTAAAGTTCTTTACGGGTAAAAACCCAGTCGTTGCCTTGGGATAAGCTGTCATTATATTGATAGCCTGCTAAATCGAAATCTTTGATTTGCTCAACTGAGGTCAATTTATTTTGAATAATATAACGCGCCATAAGACCACGAGCTTTTTTGGCATAAAAACTAATGATTTTATATTGACCATTTTTCCAATCTTTAAACAAAGGTGTGATAATTGTGGCATTCAAAGACTTCTTCTTTACTGATTTAAAGTATTCGGTTGAGGCGAGATTAATAAGTACCTCATCACCCTGCTCACTTAAGGCTTTATTAAGCTCACCGGTAATAATATCACCCCAGAATTGATATAAATTAGCACCGCGACTATTAGCAAGTTTACAGCCCATTTCCAAGCGATAAGCTTGCATTAAATCAAGGGGTTTTAACAATCCGTATAAGCCAGACAATATTCTAAAATGCTGTTGAGCGAAATCAAAATCTGCTTCACTAAAACTAGCAGCGTCAAGCCCGGTATAAACATCACCATTAAAACTTAAGATGGCTTGCCTAGCATTATCGGTAGTAAAGGGGGTTGACCACTCACCAAAACGTGCGGCATTTAAGCCGGCAAGCTTATCACTCAGCTTCATTAAACTGGCGATATCACTCGGAGCAAGCTTGATACAATCGTCGATCAATAACTGACTTTGCTCAAGTAAACTAGGTTGACTAAATTTATCTGTCGCTAACGGAGATTCAAAATCTAATTTTTTTGCAGGTGAAACAACAAGTAACATATTTTTTTGCCAATTTTAGTGAGACCTTAATAAGACGTAATATATCATAAGCGTTGAGTGAGTTAACAGCGTTTAATCTAAGGCAAGGTAAGCCTAATCAATCACCTTTGGCGTAAGTTAAAAACAAAAGCACAACAATTTGGTGAAAATAGCGCAATAAAGGGTGCTTTTTTATTTTTTTGTTGTAATATTTCTCCAGCTACATTCATTATCTAATTTTGAAATGTTCAGCAATCAATTTTTCAAGGATAAAAATAAGGTAACGTCATGACAAACTCTTCTTCACAGCTTGCGCAATTAAAACAAATGACCACAGTTGTGGCTGACACAGGTGACATTGAGGCTATTGCAAAGTTCCAGCCTCAAGATGCAACAACAAACCCATCGCTTTTATTAAAAGCGGCTTCATTACCTAATTACCAAGGGTTAGTAAAAGATGCTGTTGTTTGGGCTATTACACAATCTGACAATGCTGAGCAGCAAGTTATTGATGCTGCAGATAAGCTTTCAGTATTAATTGGTCTGGAAATTCTAAAAACTGTGCCGGGTCGTATCTCTACCGAAGTAGATGCTAGATTATCTTTTGATACCACTGCATCAATTACTAAAGCACATAAGCTAATTGCACTGTATAACGAAGCCGGTATTAGCAATGATAGAATTTTAATTAAACTGGCCTCAACTTGGGAAGGCATTAAAGCCGCTGAGCAGCTAGAAACAGAAGGCATCAACTGTAACCTGACTTTACTATTCAGCTTTGCCCAAGCACGTGCTTGTGCTGAAGCGGGTGTATTTTTAATATCTCCTTTTGTTGGTCGCATCCTAGATTGGTACAAAAAAGATACCGGTCGAACTGACTATGCAAGTAATGAAGATCCTGGTGTTGTTTCTGTTACCAGTATTTATAATTATTATAAAGAACATGGTTACAATACCGTAGTAATGGGTGCTAGCTTTCGAAATACAGGCGAAATTCTTGAATTAGCAGGTTGTGACCGTTTAACCATTAGTCCCGCATTAATGGATGAATTAACGAATAGTACCGAGACTGTTATACAAAAACTTATTGCCAGTGAAGCTTCTGCCGATAAAGAGCCGGTATTAAGCCAAGCACAATTTCGTTGGTTGATGAATGAAGATGCCATGGCGACAGAAAAGCTCGCTGAAGGTATTCGTAACTTTACCATTGATCAAGTTAAGCTTGAACAGCAATTAGCCGCTATGCTCTAGTATACACCTGTCATTTTTCATCCATAAAACGACCATTTAAAACGCATAATTCGTAAGAAATATGCGTTTTTTCGTTTTAATCCTTAAAAAATTGTGATAAAAAGTAAGGGCAATTGTTTTTCGATGTGATGGTAAAAATAAGGGGCACTTAATGGATAAGATAAACCAAGTTTTCAACTCAACAAATCAAGTAGCAAAAAAACGTGTGGCATCAACAACTAAAAGAAAATGGCGTGAAATAGAATCCATTCGTGATAAATTTCAGCTAGAAAAAGATATGCGCATGTATGAGGACTCATTGGAATATATGTTAGAAGAGTTCTAATGAGTAAATAAGCTAAAAACAATCTCAGATAATCATAAAAGCCCAGTATGCTGGGCTTTTTTATGTCTGTTGTTTATTCCTTCAAATTTTTCCCTTAACTTTATTTCTTTAAGT
>NZ_JABSOV010000063.1:15682-24322 GCF_013215345.1 Colwellia sp.
AAAAACTAAGCAGTTGACAAAATTTAAACACCCGTTTAAATTTCATCCTAGTCTCTATTACTTGTTAATATCACCAATGCCAAAACATATCATTAATTTCGCCCACGCTAACGGCTTTCCAGCAGGTAGCTATCAAACCTTTTTTAGCTACCTGCCTGAAAATATGCAGGTCATCGCCTTAGATAAATATGGTCACAATAAACAAAAGCCGATTAACCATAACTGGCAAGCTCAAGTAGAAGAGTTAATAAGTTATGTAGAAAGCAAACAAGTGGATGATAAGAAAGTCATCTGCCTAGGTCATTCATTTGGCGGCGTAATATCTTTTATTGCTTGCTGTCAAAGACCTGATTTATTTAACGGGCTGATCATGTTAGATCCCCCTGCCCTGAGTGGCGCTGGTGCTCTAGCGGCGAGACTGGTAAAGAAAACGAGATGGATAGATAAATTTAGCCCTGCAGGACGTGCTGAAAACCGTCGTGCTCAGTGGCCATTGGGCTCAGATATTGGTGCGCTATTTTCTGGAAGAAAACTGTTTAAGGACTTTGATAGTCGTTGTTTAACCGATTATATTACTCATGGTATATGTGAGCGTAACAATCAGTTAGAGCTGACTTTTGACGCGCAAGTTGAAGCAAATATCTTTCGGAATATCCCTTCAAACTTATCGAGTTATAAAAATAAGTTAACTATACCTGCAACCTTGGTTTATGGCTCTACTACCGATGTTTTCCCTCATCATATTTTCAGTCGCTTTATCAAACTCAATAAACATATCAAATTACAGACGACTCCAGGTGGTCATATGTTCCCATTAGAAAGCCCTGAGCGAACAGCTAAGTTAATCGCCGGTATTATTAATAGTTTCCCTAAAGAATAGCCACTTCCCCTTGAATATCAGGCATAAAAAAACGCAGTCTAAACTGCGTTTTTTGTCTAATGCTTCTTATTTAAAAAATAAAAAACTTAAGAATAACGTTAAAGTTAAAGCTATTTAGTTTTAGAACAAGGCGCTTGCGCGGAGCTGACGTTAGTCAGTGAGCACAAGCAACGAAGTTATTAAGCTAAGCAGCAATAAACTTTAATGTTATTGGCCTTTGATTTCAGAACGACCATTAAATATTGCTTTATCACCTAAGAACTCTTCAATACGTAACAATTGGTTGTACTTAGCAACACGATCAGAGCGACATAAAGAACCGGTTTTTATTTGACCGGCTGCAGTACCTACCGCTAAATCAGCAATAGTAGCGTCTTCAGTTTCACCCGAGCGATGTGAGATAACGGCTGTATAACCGGCATCTTTTGCCATTTTAATCGCAGCTAAAGTCTCAGTTAATGAACCAATTTGGTTAAATTTAATTAAGATTGAGTTAGCAACGCCAGTATCAATACCACGCTTGAAGATCTTAGTATTGGTAACAAATAAATCATCACCAACAATTTGTACTTTATCGCCAAGTAAATCAGTTTGGTATTTAAAGCCATCCCAATCAGACTCGTCTAAACCATCTTCAATTGATACGATTGGGTATTCTTTACACAGCTCGCCTAAGAAATCAGAAAACTCGTTTGAAGTAAATTGCTTGCCTTCACCTTTAAGGTCGTAAATACCTTTATCTTTATCGTAAAATTCAGTGGCCGCACAATCCATCGCTAACGTTACATCTTTACCTAAAACATAACCAGCTGCATCTACCGCTTCTTTAATTACCGCTAAAGCATCAGCGTTAGAAGCTAAATCAGGAGCAAAACCACCTTCATCACCAACAGAGGTACTTAAACCTTTGGCTGATAGTACTTTTTTCAAGGCATGAAATATTTCAGCGCCCATACGTAATGCTTCTGAAAAGTTTTTAGCTCCAACTGGTTGAACCATAAACTCTTGAATATCAACATTATTATCAGCATGTTCACCGCCATTGATGATGTTCATCATAGGAAGAGGTAAGCTATAAACACCTGGAGTGCCATTTAAGTCAGCGATATGTTCGAATAATTGTACACCTTTATCCATTGCCGCTGCTTTAGCTACCGCAAGAGATACGGCAAGAATAGCATTAGCACCGAATTTTTCTTTGTTTTCAGTACCATCTAAATCAATCATGATTTTGTCGATATTGGCTTGTTCTACAGCACGTTGGCCGATAAGAGCAGGGGTAATATCATTTTTGATAGCAGCAACGGCTTTTAATACACCTTTGCCTAAATAACGAGACTTATCACCATCACGTAACTCTAATGCTTCACGTGAGCCAGTAGATGCGCCAGAAGGTGCTGCAGCACGACCCCAAGCACCTGATTCAAGATAGACATCGGCTTCAACGGTTGGGTTACCACGAGAATCCATGATTTCACGTGCTAAAATTTTGCTAATTTTTGACATTATCATTCCTGTTAAAATGTATGACGCTCAAGTAATACCAAGTGCTCAATTAATTAGTGCAATCGGTATAATGCTTTGAACGGTAAAGTTAATTTTTAATATTACTAAACTGAAAGCAAAAACCGCAGCGTTAGCTACGGTTTTGATAAAGTGGTTATACGTTTGTTTTTTGTTTTTGCAACTCAAAGGTGGTGGCAATAAAACTTTCAAACAACGGGTGTCCATCACGTGGAGTTGAATTAAACTCCGGATGAAATTGCCCGGCAATAAACCATGGGTGATCAGGCATTTCAATCACTTCCACTAAACTTTTATCTGCTGATAGCCCCGAGAACACTAAACCAGCTTTGCTTAATTGTTCGCGGTAGTTATTATTTACCTCAAAACGGTGACGGTGTCTCTCATTAATTGTTTCACTGCCATATACGTCACATGCCTTGGTACCTTTCATCAGGTGACACAATTGTGAACCTAAACGCATAGTACCGCCTAAATCTGATTGCTCATTGCGGTACTCTACTTGGCCATCTTCATCTAACCATTCACTGATCAAACCAATGACAGGATACTGTGTATCTTTATTAAATTCAGTACTGTGTGCATCGGTTAAACCAGCAACATTTCGCGCAAACTCAATTAAGGCAACCTGCATACCTAAACAAATACCTAAGTAAGGCACCTTATTTTCTCGGGCATATTGCGCTGCTAAGATTTTACCTTCAACACCACGTTCACCAAAACCACCTGGTACGAGTATGCCATCAAGGTCAGCTAAAAGACCAACACCTTTGACTTCAAGGTCTTGTGAGTCAATGTACTTTATATTTACCGTGACTTGGTTTTTAAGGCCAGCATGCTTTAATGCTTCATTGACTGATTTATAAGCATCAGGTAATTCAATATATTTACCTACCATGCCTATAGTAACTTCACCTTGTGGATTTGCTTCATGGTAAAGTACTTCTTCCCATTCAGATAAATCTGCTTCTGGTACGTCTAGACCAAAACGCTTCACTACTATTTCGTCTGTGCCTTGCGCTTTTAATATCGCAGGGATTTTATAAATACTGTCAACATCACGTAGCGATACCACAGCTTTTTCTTCAACATTAGTGAATAAAGCTATTTTGGCGCGCTGTGCAGCGGGAATAGCGCGGTCTGAACGACACACTAAAATATCAGGTAAAATACCAATAGAGCGTAAGTCTTTTACTGAATGCTGTGTTGGTTTAGTTTTGATTTCGCCTGCAGCAGCTAAATATGGCACTAAAGTAAGGTGCATAAACATTGCACGTTCACGGCCTACTTCAAGCGCTAATTGACGAATAGCTTCTAAGAAAGGCTGTGACTCCATATCACCGACAGTACCACCGACTTCAACCATGGCTATGTCGTAACCTTCTGCGCCTTCGATTACTCGACGTTTAATGTCGTTAGTAATATGCGGAACAACTTGGATAGTTGCGCCTAAAAATTCACCTTTACGTTCACGCGCTAAAATATCTTGATAGATACGGCCCGTAGTAAAGTTATTACGTTTAGTCATTTTGGTGCGAATAAATCGCTCATAATGGCCTAAATCAAGATCGGTTTCTGCGCCGTCTTCGGTAACAAAAACCTCACCATGCTGTATTGGGCTCATGGTACCTGGATCAACGTTAATATACGGATCAAGTTTTAACATGGTAACTTTTAAACCACGCGCTTCAAGAATTGCTGCAAGGGAAGCTGCCGCAATACCTTTACCAAGAGACGATACTACACCGCCAGTTACAAAAATATATCTAGTTGTCATGTTTACACCGATGTCAGAAAAAACAGAATTTTGTGCTTAATTGGCTAATATTTATAAACTTTATTTCAAATAACATTTTTACAAATAGCTTTATATACTTCGTTCTAATAAAAGATTAAATAAAGTATTAGCGACAATGTTAAATGGTTGAAATAGGAGTTTTGCCAAACAAGCAGGACGGGAAAGTATTATACGTAAAAGCTTATACCAATTCAATTAAGTTTGTTCTCACTCAGCGAGAATTTAAAGGCTTATAAGCAAGGGTTTGATTGTAGGTAGTGGTTATTCCCTTACCAAAATCAAAAACGTAGATTACAAGCCTTTAAAGCTCGCCCTTCAGGAACTTGCTTGGGACACAAAAACTGCATAAATTTATTTGGTTTAGAATAACTAGACCAACAAAAATTTTATTTATTCAAGTCCCCCCAACATAGCTCTGAGTTGGGAAGAAAATTATTTGACTTGGTATTATCGAACAACAATAACAACAAGCCATCACAGCGATAAAATCGTCTATTTTTTATGATTATCTTATTGAGCTTTATTTGGCCTGATTCTTTTTTATTAGTAGTTGCGTATAATAGTGCTACTTTCCTAAATTAAACTGTGGTTTATTTTAAAATGACTAGAGAAAAATTAACTAAGACCTTAGCCGCCATTGACGACGTTAATCGCCAAGACCCAAATACAATATTAATTAATGGGACTAGCCAAGTAAAAGAATTAATTTACGGTCAACAAATGACTGACTGCTTAAAAAAATATTGGCCTGAAGCAAATGAGTTATTACAAATTGCTGTTCGAGCTCAGCACATTAAACGCTGGCAGTTAAAGCGCACAGAGTTTAACGAGGGAAAGTCGGGATATTATCAATGGCGAATTGCTCAAGGTAAGTTTCATGCGGAACTAGCGGCAAGTATTATGATTGACCAAGGTTACGCTGCAGAACAAGCGGAGCAATGTGCAGCAATTATTCGTAAGGAAAATTTAAAAACAAATAGTGATAGTCAAACGTTAGAAGATGTCGCCTGCTTAATTTTTCTTATGCATTACTTTGATGAATTTGCGACTAAGTATACCGAGCAAGATAATGAAGCTAAGATTGTTCGTATTGTACAATTAACCTGGAGCAAAATGTCAACGCAAGCACATGATATTGCTTTAGGTTTAACATTACCGGATCATTTAGCGGTAATAGTAAATAAGGCGCTTGCATAGCCGTTTTCTAGCAAGTTTATTAGCTGAAAATCGAGAATGCAGATTTTCTACCCCAACCTCTTGTACTAGAGAGTAGAGAGTCTGCAAATTGCTACTCTATGCTTTATCGGTTGTTTAGTTATTTACTTTATTCTTTACTAGTGGCTGCTTTACTGATTACTTCTTTGCTTATGGTTTCTTTACTTATAGGTAAACGCAGTAAAAAAATAAAGGGACCAATAACCAGTGCAATAACAAGCCCGGTTAAGAGCGCGTTTTGTAACAGAAAAGCCGACCAACACACAGATAAACCAATAGTTAACAATGCCATGCGTTTTGCTTTTTTTGGAATACTTCTATGTTGTTGCCAATCGATAATCAAGGGACCGAAGGTTTTATTTGCCAGTAATTTTTTCTGCATTCGTGGTGACGATTTAGCAAAACAGGCCGCCGCCATAATTAAAAAAACCGTTGTTGGCAGCACAGGTAATATTGCACCTAAGATAGCTAAACCAACACAAAATAGCCCTGTGACTTTCAACAAGAGTATCTTGGCCTTACTCTGCACTGATGGTGAAACCGGACAGGAACTGATATTAATGTTTGCGTTTTTACTTACTTCTCCCTCAGTACTAATCACTCTTTCCATGTATGAATACTCCCTATTTCAGCTATTAATTGCCGGTGTAAGTTTTAACTTTCACTTTGTTGTTAGTATCACGACTTTGACGAATTAGTACATCATCCGCCTGGCCATCACTTTCTTGCATAACACTAGATTTGGCTAATCTGTCATAAAGCAACACGTTAACCGAGGCAGCTAGGTTCATACAACCAACGGTAGGAACATAGACAACATCATCTGCATAATCTATAACTTGTTGCTTTATCGTGCCATCCTCAGGGCCAAATATATATACCGCCTGCGGAGGATGAATAAAGTGTGGTAAGGGTGTTGCCCCCTCCACTAAGTCAACACATATGATTTTAGTCGTCGATGAGATATTTTCCAGTATCTCTTTAATATTTATAAAATCTTCCACTGCTAATAAAGGAATTTTACCCTGGGCATTTTTGGTATCAGTCTTTAAAGTGTCTTTATTATACTTGGCTGCTTGCTCATAGCGTCGGCCAGTATAAAGGACTTGATCTACTTGATAACAACCAGCAGCGCGCATTACTGCACCAACATTGGTAGGGCTCTTCGGATTAGTTAAACCGATTGTAACGTGTCTTGGGCATTGTTCTTTATTTGAGGTCATAAATGTGGTCATAAAATTATTAAGGAGTTTTCTATAGCTTCTTCTCTTGGATCTTAACCTGTTGCCAATATTCTTCTAGCTCGGCTAAGTCATGTTCAGTAAAACTTTTACCCGATTGATTTACTTGTGTCTCAACGCCATGAAAGCGTTTAGTAAATTTTTTATTCGCAAGTCGAAGTAATGTTTCAGGGTCTTCTTTAGCATGGCGGCATAAATTTACTACCGCAAACATTAAGTCACCTAATTCTTCGGCGAGCGCTTTTTTATCCAGTGAGTCTGCTTCTAACTCATCTTTGACTTCTTGCACTTCCTCTTCAATTTTAGCAAAGACATCTTTTATGTCATGCCAATCAAAGCCGACATGCGCACAACGCTTTTGAATCTTTGCCGCTTGGGATAAAGCTGGTAAGTTTTTCGGGATATCAGCCAAAAGGCTCAAGTTTTCGTTATCAGTCTGATTACCCATTTGCTGCTGATTCTTCTGCTGCCTTTCGAGTATTTTCTCATTTTCCCAATTAGCTTTTATCTCAGCATCTGATTGCAAATTAGCCTGAGCAAACACATGAGGGTGGCGGCGAATCAATTTTTCACAAATGGCAGCTATTACACTATCAAAGTCAAAGTACTGCTGTTCTTGTCCCAGTTGACTATAAAAAATCACTTGAAAAAGTAAGTCACCTAACTCCTTTTCCAGTTCAATAAAGTCACCTTGCTCAATCGCATCAACAACTTCATAGGCTTCTTCTAGGGTATGACTGGTTATTGAAGCGAAATCCTGCTTAAGATCCCATGGACACCCTGTGGTTGGGTCACGTAGCTGCGACATGATCCAACGTAATTTTTCTATTGAGGCTTGTTTATTTAACATCTTATTTTATTTCTTAATTTCTCATTGTTTTTCATTATTGGCTGCACTGGCTTGAGTAATTAACTGATGGATTGATTGATAAATTTTATCGAACAATAATCACAGGCGCCTTACTTGGCTAACATCATCTAATTGACGTAATTTATCTAAAACTCGCAGTAATAGCTCACTACTTTCCACTTCCAACTTTAGCGTCATACTCATGGTCTGCTTGGTTTTATCGGTATGACTTTCCATGCCAACAATACTTACTTTTTCATTGGCAATAATGGTTGATATATCACGTAATAAACCTTGTCTATCACTGCCGATAATTTGTGCCGAGGCTTGGTAACTTTGTTTATGTTCATTACCCCACTGCACTTCAACTAATCGCTCTGGTTGCAGATTAAGCGCATTAGCAAGCTGCTCACAATCTTGTCGATGTACTGAGATCCCTCGGCCTTGAGTGATAAAGCCTGAGATTGTATCACCAGGTACTGGCTGACAGCACTTCGCCATATGAGTAAGTAAGTTACCAACGCCAGAAACGGTTATACCGTTATCATCTTGCGCTAGGGTTTTACTCGTCGGGCTGTGTTTTACTAGGCTTTGTGGATCTATTTCAGCTTGAGGTTTTAATTTACTGTCAAGGTGAGTAAAGTGGTTAATGACTTGCTGTAACCTAGCATTACCTGTACCGATAGCAGCATAAAGATCATCCACTGTTTTGACATTAAAGCGCTTGGTCGCCGCTAATAAGTCTATATTGGCTAAATCATGTTTAGCTATTTCACTGTCAAATAACTCTTTACCTTGGGCAATATACTTATCTCTATCAAGCAATTTAAAGAAGTGCTGAACTTTAGCGCGGGCACGTGAAGAGTATATGTAATTCAAATTAGGGTTGAGCCAGTCTCGGCTTGGGTTAGGCTGCTTACTAGTCAGTATTTCGACTTGATCGCCCGTTTGCAACTGATGAGTAAAAGGCACTATTTTGCCAAATACTTTCGCGCCAATACAACAATGCCCCACATTAGAATGGATGTAATAAGCAAAATCTAATGGCGTTGAACCCATAGGTAAATCAATAACATCACCACCAGGCGTGAAAACATAAATTCGGTCTTCAAATACTTGACTGCGTAATTCA
>NZ_JABSOV010000064.1 GCF_013215345.1 Colwellia sp.
CAAGCGAGAGAGCGACATAGCTAGCAACAACACACTCGCACCGCCACCAATCATTAAGGCACTAGCATAAGGTGCACTTAAATCTGTTTGTTGTATTAAGGCAGTCAATAGGGCAGCGCCACCCATTTGAATACAGCCCAAAATTGCGGTTGCAGTACCAGCTCGTTGGCCAAAGCCACTTAAAGCCATACTTGTTGCCGGACCTAATAGTAAAGCAAAACCAATACATAATAATATCATGGGTAACATAAAATATAGCGCAGCAGTTAAAGAACTTTCAACGGGAAGTTGTTGCAAAATTAGTTGCAAAACAGCTGAAGCTATCATCAACCATAAAGCGCATAAAACAGTTGGTCGGTTACCTAACTTTTTAATCACCTTGGGTGCAATAAAACAGGCGGCAATATTAATTAAGGCATTAAAACCAAATAAATAACTAAAACTGAGTTCCGCAATGCCTAAATGTTTAATCACCCAGCCAGGTGAATAAGAAACATAAGTTAATATTGATGCCATGGCGACCATACAACACACCGCATAAAATACAAAGTGACTGTTTGTCAACATAGGTTGATAAGATGCCCAGCGATACAAGGCTTTAGTTGTCACAGTTGTTTTAGGACGTGTTTCAGGCAATTTCAGCACGACAATAATCAACACTACAATCGCATACAGCATCATAAATATGAATGTTGAACGCCAGCCAAATTGCAATGCCAATAGTCCGCCTAATGTCGGCGCTAGTGCAGGAATTACACAAATCAGACCATTTAAATAGCTATAATAATAGGCACTTTCTTTAGCAGGAAAAGTATCTCGAACAGCACTAAAAACCACTATGGAAGTTGCACACGCGGCTAGACCTTGAATAATTCTTGCTATCAGTAAATGTTGAAAGTCAGTGACATTAGCGGCAAGTAAGCTGCTTAATATATATAAAATAATGCCAAATATAGCGATGGGTTTTCGCCCGAACCGATCCGCTAATGGGCCAACTAGAATTTGGCCTACACCCATCGCCAGCATAAACAATACTAGAGTGGATTGAATTTCGGTATTCGAAACACCAAACTCATCAGCCATAACGGGCATTGAGGGTAAATAAATGTCGATGGCAAGTGGCGACAAGACCACCATAATCATTAAAATGGGAAGTAAGCTTAATCTCATTATCTGCTCCTTACGGCAAAGAGGCACAGTGTAAAGTAAGTATGATATGAACAGAAATGGTATATTGTCAGGAGTGAATTTCCCTACAGGAATATCTATGAATATTGAGAGCCTTACACGTATAGACTTAAATCTTTTAGTTATCTTACAAGTATTATTGGAAGAGCAAAGCGTTACTAGAGCCGCACACCGTTTAAATGTCAGTCAATCAGCGTTGAGTAAAAGCCTGACTCGGTTAAGAAATAGTTTGCATGACCCACTTTTTAGTCGAACAGCATATGGTTTGAAACCTACTGCCCACGCACTACAAATAAAGCAACAATTACCCAATTTACTACAAAATATATATCAACTTACCCAAGCGCCAAGTTTTGAACCCGAAACGAGCACGCGGCGTTTTTCAATTAGTATGCTAGAAAGTGCCTATGCGGCTTTGCTTCCTAGTTACATTGGTTCAGTGTTACAACAGGCGCCGAATATACGTGTGGATACGTTAAGCTGGTCCAAAAACTCTATACAAGAATTACAACAAGGTAACATCGATTTTGGTATTACAGCGCTAGATCTCTCTGATAAAGAGGCTTTAATCCTTGATAAGTTAGCCGATGATATTGAGCACTCACAACTGCTGATTGACCGACAAGTTTGCTTAGTAAATGAGAAACATGCGGTATTATCAGAAGTTGAAAAAAACGCGTGGAATATGGAAAGCTATTTAACCCATAATCACCTGCAAGTAAGGTGTGAAGGTAAGGAATGGTGGAAGTTAGACTACTTCTTAGCATCACAAAACAAACAGCGGAATATCATTTGTACATTGCCGGATTTTTATGGCGCGGTAAGTGTTTGCGCACACAGTGAGCTTATTTTTACCGTACCCTCAAGCTTTGTTAGTCATGCTCAAAAGCTCTATCCTTTAAAAGAAGTCCCTTTACCATTTAGCTTTTCTCAGATGGCCTATGTTTTATTGTGGCATCAGAGGAATAATGAAGAGCCTGGCCATAAATGGCTACGAGATATGATATGCAGCAGTATTCACAAACATAATTCAGACTCTACTTAACTATCAATAGCTCCTATTCTGTTTGTAGTGGTACCAAACAGAATTAAAAAATCGGCTTATTACTTTAAGTAGTCGCTTTTTTATATTTTCTTGCCGTGATTAAGGTCACTGAATATCTAAACAGCCTAGAATACACAGTGCACATATTGCGGCGAAAATTTTAAGCCCTATGTGCAGCTGGTCTCGAACTTCATAAATATCACCTTGAAAATATAGATAAAACTAAAGTCAGTTGTATTCTAAATGTAATGATACTAAGTAGGGATATTTTATCGGCTAGAAATGTTTTACAATCCTAAAGCTTTACTTACAGCCACTCGATGTTTCAGCAGCTAAGTTTGAGTAAGCGAACTTTTCTGAATTACCAGCAACCTAGTGCAAGTTAGGAAGTCCATGCAACCATTTTTCCCTTGGTGGAAAATGACAGGCAATAAAGAAATAACTATGCAAAATAATTTTATTAGCGGTATTACTCAGTGTTTATTTTCTCGTTCTTTTCTTCGAACAAAATCACGCTATGCTCTAATAAATTTGATCGCTACCAATAGTGTTGCAAATACCGTCGACAACTTAAAAGCGTAGGGGTATACCGTAGTCGTCTCTAGTTCATTGGGTAGCTTGCAAAGTATTATGTGACACAATGGCGTATTTCTAGGTGCAGCAGCTATTGCCGTAGATATCATAAATGAGCGAGTAAGCAAGCAGTGAATTTTCGACTTTATCGGAGCGAAGCAATTATCTAAATTGAACCCAAGCTTTATAGCATCGGTGAATTAGCTGACATTAATGAGCTCATTATCCCTTTAAAAGCACTAGCTGAGACAATAATAACTGGTGCAGTGGTTATTGCCTTAGGTATCATAGAGGAATAAGCAAGTAATGAACTTTCGACTTTATCGGAGTATACCAATTGTCTAAATTGACCCCCAAACTTCATAGCTTCAGTGACTTAGATGACATTAATAAGCTAATCATGCCTTTAAAAGCACTAGCCGATAGAGAGCGTGCTGCTATTTATGGTTTGACGGGCATGGTTTATACCCCACATATTGATGACTTTATGCAAGCCAGTATAAAGAAAGCGGCAATATTGGCTTGTTTAAAAACCCAAGGGCTAATGGCGTTAACCGAGGTCGAGTTAATTAGTACCGTATTAGATGGTTTATATAAGCGAGCAAGAAACAATGTGGTTGTTGAGTATGAAGGAAAGTCTTATCAACGCCGATTCTCGCCGCTAAAATTAAGCAAGTCAGGTAAAATAGTTCGAACATGGGCAAGATATTGGCTGTTACAATTACCCAACGAAAGGGCTGACCCCAATTGGGAATCTCAGGTTAGGGAGCTTTGGCCATCTTATTTTTTAATTGGCCATGTTGATTTATTGTAAGGTATGTTTGTCTCAATGAGGTTTAAGGTTTTCTGGTAAGCATTTATAAATACCAACCCTTATAAAAAAATAACACCGGCTGTTACACCGGTGTTTTTTATCGAATAGTTAAGTCAAACAACAGGCAAGGGTTTTCTTCATCAGTCCAAGGGCAGCCATCACTGACGCAAATATTATAATAAGCATCACACTTAACGTTGAAAGTGAATCGCTTGGTAGCACTTTCATGTAAGACACTATTAATGTAAAAACTTAATACCTCACCATTTTCATCATCAACACATCAACTAGTAAAAAGTACTAATACTTCATTATTTTCCCCTCACAGTCGATTTAAGATTACCGAGTGCTAAGGCCTAGCTAACGCCACTGTTGAAAAACATTCACCAGTCAGCTTTTTCTTTAAAAGGTATTTTATCCAATGGCATAGTTCATCATTGCTAAATGATGGCCTACTACTATAGTTACTAAGAATAAATAGAGTAAAGCAGTAAAAATAACAACTTAGCGACTAGGAACCAAGGAAGGAAAAATGTGCGATATAACACTCTCAGTTACCGGCAATAAAGACTTAGTAATGACAATTATGCCCGAGTTTGGGGTAGCAACTAACTTAACAGCCTTACACACTGCTTTCGACGTTTCCGAATTTGCCAAATATGCCCTTATCGAAGAAGCCATTGAGCAGTTATTTGCTGAGATGAGCAACAACACTTTAGATCATAAGCTTAGATTTAAAAAAATAATTGCCTGTGCTCTAGATGCAAAACTAAGTGTTTTAATTAGCCCTGATAACATGTCTGCGATACTCAAATTAACAGCGGCTCAAGGCGGTAGCCCGATATGTTATAGCGACGTGGTGCAATGTTTTAAAAGTAGTGGCATTGTCAAAGGTGTTAGTAAAGAAAAAGTGCAGCGCCTGATAAATAAAGGTTTGCTCACGTCAGCAGGTGATGCAACGTCAATGGAGGTTGCCCTAGGCGGAAGCTGTCAACCAGGTGTTGATGGCTTTATAGAATACTTAGTTGAAGACCCTATCAATAAGGTTTTATGTCCAAAAGAAGGTGCCAATGGCAAAGTAGATATGCGAGAACTAGGGGGGGTGGTTTATGTCGCCAAAGGCACTAAGTTAGCTAGGTTAATACGGCCAACAGCTGGGGTAGATGGCTTTACCGTCACCGGAAAGATTATAAAAGCAAAGGCGGGTAAAGAAGGGTTTATCGAAGAAGCGGAAGGCTCATATTTTATTGATAAAGAGAAAACTACCTTAGTAGCTAATAAGAGTGGCATGCCTAAACACCTGGACAAAAGCGTTGCTGTTAACAATTTACTCGAAATTGAAAACATTGATGTTAGTACCGGTAATATTCGCTTTGATGGCGCTATTTTTGTAAAAGGAGATGTTTGTGAAAAGATGCAGCTCTTTGCTACGGGAGATATCATCATTGGCGGTTGTGTTGAATCTGCTCAGGTTAAATCCAAGGGTGATATATGTATCAATCAAGGGATTATTGGTCATCAAACCGTAGGTGATAATGGTGAGCCCGAAAATAGTACCACTATTCATGCCAAAGGCGGTATAAGTGCCCAATTTGTCCAATATACCGACATGGTCTCACAAGGTAAGATTTCTATTGTCCAGTACATATCTCATTGCCAAATAATTGTTGAGGCCGAACTTTGGGTTGGCGATAGAAGCAAAACTATTGCTGATGGAAAATTATTTGGCTCCTATATTCAAGCAGGAGGATCTGTTTTTGTCGGGACTTTAGGCTCTCCTTGTGGCGATACCACAAGTATTGATTTAAATTACTGGAGTGAGAAATTAACTGAATTGAGGCATAACACTCAAGAAAAAGTTGAGCTCATACTTACCAGAAGTGGCAAAATTAGTGAGTTAATCAAAAAACTTACCAATGAAAATAGTAAAGATGAGGCGTTATTACTACGACTAGATAACTCTTTAAAACAACATTTCGCGCTATTATTGCAGTTCAATACCAATATAATGCGCAATGAAATTAAAGCTGCCACTCACCTAGATGAATTAAGCATATCAGCATATCAAGGCATTCTCACAGGCGTTGATATTACCATTGCCGATAGTAGTCATTGTCTGAAGCGAGATCATGATGCCACTAGCGTTTACTGGCGCAACAAAAAAATAGCGCTAGAGCCCATAGTCACCCATGCCGTAGAGCTAGAAGAGCGGCACTAAAACAAAGCAGAAAATTCTTTAATAGATTATCGCGATAAAATGAAAACTCAATTCAATCACGCTAACTACATGCCAACGCTTGCTTACACTCGCTAGCTTATTTATTAAGCGCGAAATAAAATGTCGTTAATCAGGTCTTATGGGCACTTATCAACTTTCCCCGTGGAACCCTATGAAGCCGCTACACATGACCACTGCTTTACTCTTACTTGCTATTTCTACCGCACTATTAGGTTTCAGTATCTTGCTATTGGGTCCTCATAAACATATTGCTTTAACCACTGACTTTTATCTTATTAGCGATTTGTTACCAGCAAAAATATTTAACCTGTTCGCAGCACTGATTTTTATTGCCAATGCAGTTTTGGCTTTTTTATCGATAAAACAAAGCAACTTGCGGCCTATTTTAGGATACCTACTGATTGCAACAAGCCTAGTGCCTTTAGGCTCGCTACTGAGTGAGTCTATGTGGATAGCTTCCATGGGCGGCTTTCCAGTTATCGGCTCTGGTCAAGGTGTCATCAAATACTTTGCTTTATTAGCCATAGGAATACTCCTTATCAAGCGTACACTTTCTCCTTTGCTATCCGCCTGGGTTAGCATTATTCCAGTACTGCTGGTTTTGTTGTGGATTGGTGGTATGAAGTTCACCTTATTCGAAGCACAAGGTATAGAAGCTTTAGTAAAAAGCTCGCCGTTTATGGGCTGGCTGTATAATTTCTTCACCATACAAACAACGTCAAATATTATCGGCGTCTATGATTTAATTGCTGTGGTATTGTTAATTTTGGCGATATATTATCAAAAATTAATTTACCCAGCAGTGTTGATGTCAGGCATGGTATTTGTGGTAACTCAGAGCTTTTTAGTGACTTTTTCGGCTTCATTATCAAGTGAAACATTACTTTCAACTACCGGGCATTTTCTTATTAAAGATCTGTGGTTTTTGGTATGCTTGTGCTTTTATTATTCAGCTTTAAAACCATTAGCACCAATTACGGCATTAGCCAAAGGAATGACGGATGAAACGTAAACACTACCTAGCTAATATTTACTGCGGAAAAGTAGCACAAAAATACGGTATTGAAACCGCCATCGACAAGCAGCCAGCTAGTACTAGTCTGTATTTATCTGTTGAAGGTTTAGCGGGTGATGAATGCGCCGATAAACATTATCATGGTGGCCTTGATCGCGCGTTACATCAATATCCGCTAGAGCACTATGCATATTGGCAGGAAAAATATGCTAACCGTGCTGTTGATAAAGCTAATTGGCAAGCTCCCGGCATGGGAGAAAACCTTAGCTCAATCGGGATGACCGAAGACACTGTCTGTGTAGGTGACCGATATCAGTGGGGCGAAGCCATTATCGAGGTTAGTCAGCCGCGCTCACCTTGTTTTAAACTTAATAAACGTTGGGATATAGAAACTTTTTCGGTCGATATGCAGGAGATTAGCCATTGTGGTTGGTTATATCGCGTTATTCGGCCAGGCATGGTGAATGTCGATGAACCACTGGAATTAATTGCCCGAGTTGCTAATGCCATGACTATAAGGGAAGTATGTAAGGCGTTTTTTGGCGAGCCACTCAATGAAGACGGTTTATTACAATTAAGACAGCAAAGTACACTATCTGGCAGTTGGCTGGATAAAGTGTTGCAGCGTTTAGCTACCAACAAAGTAGAGAGCTGGAGTTTTAGGTTATTAGGGCATAGCTAAATTAAAAAATAGCCATAGCCTCGAAATTAAGCTCTTAATTAGCTAGGGTATATTTATTAAAAATTTCTTTATAACGACCGTCCTGCTTCATTAATGCTATTTGTTTAACAAAGTCATCTCTAGCTTTGCTTGAATGAAACAAACAACCGTTTGGATTTGTGCCGAATAAAGCAAAGCGATCCACTTCTATATCACCATCACCATCACCATCAATTTCAATTTCATTTTCTTTGGTCGTGAGTTTCTAGATAAAAAGGATTGCTAGCAGCCATTAAGTCATAAGTGCTGCCCAGTTGTTTTCGTGCCCCTTGCCATGACAATAAACTGTACTGACTCAATGCACTGATATGAGTAAAATTATAATTTCTTTTCTTAAGGCTAAATGCGTAATTTTTATAGGCATAAACAATACCTGAAAAGTGACCTTTAAGATCTGATATGTTTTTGATTAATATCGCAAACAACAGTAACTAATTCAGTTTGATATAATTTTACTCGCCGAGCAAAGGGGTAGTAAACCTTCTCTATTTCATAACCTAAGGGCTCCATTGCCTCACTAATAAGTTCTATCAAAATACCATCGTTGGTTTCAGCTATGACCCAGGGAGCAAGTTTATAGCTCATAGTTTGATCGTAGTTATAGTTGCCTTTTTTTCAAGTGAGAAACAGCCACTCATTCACATAATAACGAATAGATTAAATAACTAGGCTAGTGTCCTGAAGTAGTAAAAATCCATCGCTATAGAATAGTTAAACTCGACAATAGCAGCCCTTTGCTTCTTTAATTATGATGTTGGCTTTATAGCCTTTAATAAAGTTATTTAACATGGTCTGTGCATAGCCGGAAGTTTGCGAACAAGCTAAGCCTTGCCCATACGGACCAAAATAAATAACCTCGCCGAGAAGGTCAATAATAGCGACTGATGGCGTCGCGGGAATAAAATTGTGTTCATTAATAACAACCTCGATGATAGAGAAATCATTAGCCGTCGCTATTTTATTGATATCCTCAATATGCGCGGCACTGTATTGCTGACAATCACAATTTGGCGTAGAAAAATGTAGCACTGTCTTACTTTTGCCTAGTAGCACAGACTCTACATAGGGTTTTAAGGCAGTGGCAAGCTGTGGGTGGTCAATGCCCGCCAACTTACTTTCCAAATCAAAGCTTACTAGTTTCTCGCTTACCAAGTAAACAAAGGCAGCGACAGTAAAACTCAACCAAACAATGACGATAACCAGATGTAGCTTAGTTAGTTGCGGCTTAGTTAGATGATTACTTGAAACGAGCAATATTACTTTCCATTTCACTGGCAGTTTGGCTGACCTTAATTGATTCTTGCCCGAGCATTGCCACTTTTTCAATATCAAGCTGAACGGTACTTCGTAAACTCTCAGCGCTTTTGGCAATATCATCCGTTGTTGTTGCTTGTTGTTCAACGGCCGCAGCAACATTGATCGAAATAGCGCTAGCTTGCTCAACCAAACTAGAGGCTTGGGTTATTTGCTCTTGAGCTTTATCGGCACTTTCAATAACAGAACGAACAATCTCTATACTGCTGGTCATTGAGTTGGTTGCTAACTTAGAATAATTTTGTAGCAAAGATAAGGTAGCACCAATTTTATCGGTACTTTCTTTGGTGCGATTAGCTAAGGCCCGTACTTCATCAGCGACCACAGCAAAACCTCGACCTTGCTCTCCTGCTCTTGCTGCTTCAATGGCAGCATTTAACGCTAACAAGTTAGTTTGATCGGCAATACTGGTAATTTCAGTTAATACATTTGAAATAGCCTCGGTAGAGTTAGCAAGCTCAGAGACTTGATTATTAGTATCTTCTAAGGCCGAGGTTAGACTACTGTTTTGCTCGTTGATTTTAAAGATTTCTTCATGGGTCGCTTGGGTGTAATTATTTGCTTCCTGCATTTGATCACTTAATTGACTGGTTTCTTCGGCAATTGAGGCAACGGTTACGGCCATTTCTTCAGCGGATGTAGCAATAACATCTGTTTCCTGCTGACGTTGTGATGAAGAACTTTCTAAGTCTTCCTTAGTCTTCATCAAATTATTAGAGTTAGTATTAAGTTCAATGACTTGCTCTTTTACGCCACTAACAACATGATGGAGCAAAGCTAATAATTCGTTAAATGAAAGTAAGGTACTATTCTTGCCCGCCGCTGTTGTTATGCTCAAGTCTATGGCATTTACATCCGATGCTATTTCCGTTGCTACCCTCGATAGCTCTTCTCCGGCCTTACTTTCTTCAGCCATACTTTTTGCCATATATCCGGCAACAAAAGCTTCAACGATAGCGTAAACAGCATGAATTATTACTGTGGTAAATAGCAGCCTATCTTGATCAAATATGAATACGCCAACATCATTGATTTGTAGAAAATAAAAGGAAATGTGGTGTACGGCGATAACCAAAAGTGCGGTAATAAATACTCGCCAATCTTGGTAAATAATTAACACCGCCATCAAGATGAATATTTCAAAATGAACCTCAATTAAACCGTTTGCTTGATGGATATGAAGCGCAGCAAATATCATGGTGCCGAGTGCTGACACATGTCTGGTGATTAGCGATTGCGGTGCAGTACGATTAAAATATAGCGGCACCAGCATTGCCGGTAGGCCGATAACAAAAGCAGATAGGTATGAATCAAAAAGTACCGCTAACAATAAACTTTCAGCAAATAATGCACTAAAAATATAGGTAAATAATTGATTGGTTTTATTCATGATTTCTCAACTATTATTGACGTTGTTTAAAGTAGTTAAATTATAGTTGAGAATTTAAGGGTTAGATTATTAGCAATAAGCGGTTTTGCTTACTATAAAAAGGCTTCGCGAATAAAGAACAGTTCATTGTCGGCGATTAAACGAATATTGTTCATAAAAACTAATTATATAGAGGTGTTTGTTGGGTTAGCATCTGTAACCCAACTTTTTTGTATGCATGTAGATGATCGACAGCCTCAGTACTTTTTTAACGGCCATTACCCTTAACGACCTTAGCTTGTTCTTTTTAACCACCTTCACCTCAACCATTGCTGGAGTGTTTGGCCTAGGTGGCGGTTTAATTTTAGCGATTACACTGCCGTGGTTTGTGCCAGTCAATGCGGTAGTACCCATTCACGGTACCACTCAGCTAGCCAGCAATGTTTCGCGCTTAATTATGTCCTATCAACACGTGGTGTGGTCACTGGTTCCTAAATTTGTCATCGGTTCGCTGGCGGGAGTTGCCTTATTTTCATTAGTACTGACTAATCTATCAAGCCAGTATATCCCGGTGATTATAGCGAGCTATTTGTTATTGAGTTTGTGGGTCAAGTCGGTTGATAGATTGCTCAGTAAGATTGAAAACTTCTATTTGGTGGGCATGTTGCAAACGGGATTAGGCCTGGTGGTTGGCGCGCCGGGTCCTTTAACGGTAACCCTGCTGATGAAGAAACTTAGCCATCGAGAACAAATTATAGCGACAGCATCGTTATTAATGGTCTTGGTGAATTTTGCCAAAGTCGCCACTTATGCGACCTTAGGCTTTCTCTTTTGGGATTACTTAAGCCCTATCATTTTTGCCATTTCGGGAGCCTTTTTCGGCTCGTATATCGGTACTAAATTGCGCGGTAAAGTTGACCCCTTACGTTTTTTACACTTGTTAAAGTGGCTATTAACTCTGCTGGCCTTACAGACCTTGATTCGCTTTAGTTTTTTCTAATCCAGGTGCGAGTATAGCCGTAATTAAGTTCAGATGGATGATAATTATAGCTCTACTCTATTTCCATGACGCATGGTATCGCATCAAACTTAACCCTTGTATCTGCTGATAAAACCGCTGACATTGTTAAAATTGCGGACGAGGTAAAGCCCTTTGAAAGGTTTTGTTACTATATGAAATGGATAGTAGCGACTGTTAAATTGCAGTTTTTTCCTTTAAGCATTAGGATAGTTTTCATCACTTTTTATTAGAAGGATCTTTCATGCGTATTGTTGCAACGTTAGCTGCTTTATCTCTATATGCCATCACGTTACCTCTACTTGCCAAACCGAGTAATGAACTGTTTGTCGAAAAAATAGAAACTTTTTTTGCCAATAAGTTTGCGCCTAATGCCCCTGGTTGTTCGGTAGGTGTTATACAAGACAATCAATTGATCTTTGCCAAAGGTTATGGTTTGGCGAACTTAGAGCATGACATCCCACTTTCGGCCGATTCCGTTTTTAGAATGGCTTCTGTTTCTAAACAATTTACTGCAACCGCAGTATTGTTATTAGCCGATGAAGGTTTAATCGATCTGCAGGAAGATATTCGCAGCTACTTACCTGAATTAGCGGACTATGGCTCAAAAGTAACAGTGAATGCCATGTTAGGGCACTTTGCCGGTATGGGTGATTACGATATGGTCGGTGATTCATACGAGGGTAAGGCAAAAGGTCAACATAAAAGTTTGAAGTCTGCCGCAGGTGGCGAATTCCGCCTAGGCAATGAAGACTATCTTTCAATTGATGAGTTTTACCAAGTCGTTAAAAAGTTACCTTTAAAACGTAAACCCGATACAAAAATGGAATACAGCAATTTTGCCTATTTCCTTTTATCTATGTTGGTCGAAGAGAAGAGCGGCATGACATTAAGAGAGTATTCTGCAAAGAATATTTTCAAACCTCTAGGCATGCAGCACACCTTTTTTAGTGATGACGCCAATGAAATTGTTAAGAACAGAGCTTCAGGTTACGCACCTTTAAAAGAAGGTGGTTATGAGACTAATATGACTAATCTATTTTGGGTCGGTGATGGCGGTTTACATACCAGTATCACTGAGTTACTGTTTTGGGATCAACAATTCTACACACCAAAACTCGGTAAGAACCCGCAAGAGTTCCTTAAAAAAATGCTGACCCCTAATAGTAAATATGAACTAGGAGGGAAGTTGTATGCCAATGGTCAATTTGTTAAACACATGGATAAAGTTACTAAGTATTCTCACTCGGGTGGCTGGTTAGGCACCTCAACGTATTACGCGAGAATACCGGAAGAAAAGCTGTCAGTGGCTGTGCTGTGTAATGATGTTAGCCAAAGCCCTGGTAAATATAGTAATCAAATATTGGATAGTTACTTTAACTAGTCCGATTGTTATTAATCATTTTTTACGATTGTTTTATTAAAAAGGCCAGTGTCAATGCTGGCCTTTTCTCAAATAACATAACTTTGTATGGATTAAATTTCTTTAATCATATGCAAGATTTCTGCTTCAAAACCTAGATTTTTGTAAAAGCCCTGGGCTTTATCGTTATGGGCAAAGACTTCTAGGTGTAATAAACGATACCCTTGTTTTTTAGCCCATTGTTCTGCCGCTGTTATTAATGCTTTTCCAACGCCCAAACCTTGTGCTTTTGGGCATACACCAAGTAATGGCACAGTTCCACATGCTTCACCTGAGACATCATCTTTATGTGCACGAGTATGAATAAAACCAAGCGCTACTTTGTTTTTCTCGGCAATAAAGGTCGCTTGCAGTGGCGAGGAATTAGCGAATACTTCAGCAAAATAATCATCGTGCATCTTCTGCACCGCCTTATCGCTATGCCATGGTAAACCGGCTACTTCAGCTAAACGTGGCGATAGCCCAAAAATGAACTCGCGATCAGTGTCGTTAGCAGGGCGAATAGTTAAATCGTTGTCCATGTTATTCCTTTAGTCGTTACTAATTAACCTGAGCTCAGGTTACTTAGGGCTAAATCTCACCCCTTGTTAATATCTTCACACTCTATATACGATAATTTTTTATTCCAAATATTATGTATCGCATATAAAGTGCCTTTTCAACAATATACCTTGCTTACCAACTGGCCCAAGCAATGCGCGACCATAAGCCAAATAAACTGACATAACCCGTGGTATAGCTAACGAGTTCACCTTGGTCAATCACCATGACTAAAGGTGTTACTTGCACACCCAATGATCGTGCTATGTCATTGTTATCGTCATTGATGACTTTAAATTGATATTCTTCAGTTGCCATATAAGTTGTTAGTGTCTCATTATCACCCGATTGCATGGCAATGCTGTAAACCGGATAATACTGTGACAGAGTATCGACCGAAGGACTCACTACCGAGCAAACCGGACACCAGGTGCCCCAAAAATACACTAAAATAGGCTGCTCAAAGCTTAACGCTTTTAAATCAATAGCCTCATTATTAATCGTCAGCCCTTGTAGCTCTGGCAGCGCTTGTCGATCAATATCTTTAGTTCGCCATGTATCTACGGCAAAACTCATGATAAGAAAAATAACGCCAAAAATAGCGATTTGTTTTAACCAAGATTTCATTTGTTTTTTCTCCGCTAAGGATATTTCATTACACTTACTTTCACGTAAGGTATTTTTACTTAATTTATTGTTAGGTAGGTTTTTTTTACTGCGTCGCGCTTTCATTTTATGAATTAGGGCAAAGTAGCCAGGGACAAAGAAACTGCCAATCAGTAATACACTTAACAAGCCGCCAAGTAAGGTTACCCCTAGTGTTTTCAAACCGACTGCGCCACTGGCAAAAACTAACGGTAAAATACCGAGAATAAATGACCATGAGGTCATATTTACCACCCTAAAACGGGCACTACCACCTTGCACTGCTGCGTCTTCAATGGAGGCATTATCATTATTCAATTTGTTCTGGGAAAACTCAATAATTAATATGGCATTCTTGGCGGCTAAGGCTATCAGTAAAACTAATCCTACTTGCGCATATACACTCAAAGACAAACCACTAATAAGACTATAGCGGTAGGCATAACAAAAATAACCGCTAATGGCAAATCCAACTTTCATAATGAGCGACCAATAATAAGTAGATGAATAACAAGGCTAGTGAAAAGGCGTAAATCGCCGTATTTCCGGCCACTTGCTCTTGATAAGAGGTAGCTATAGCCAGCGGGCATCAGTGCCTTTGCTGGTCTATTTACTTTTATCTCAGGCTCTCCTTTTGTTTATATGGAATATTTTGGCGCCACGCCACGCCACGCCAGAGCAGTTTAGTTGGCTAGTGGCGTTAAATGCGGTAGCCATGATCAGTATGAACTTGCTGAATGCCCGCTTATTAAAAAATGTCGATGCCACTAAAAAGCTGGTTATTGCTGGTGGACTGCTGGCTGTGGTCGGTGTTTACTTAGGCGTGGTGGGTTTTTTACAGTTATCATTAGCTTATGTTGTCGTAGGTGTTATCGCCTATATCGGACTACTAGGTTTGACCGCGGCTAATGCCATTTCAGCCGCCTTAGCTAGTGTGCAAGGCAGCACTGGCGTACTTTCTGGAGTAAATGGCGTGTTGCAGTTTGGCTTAGGTGCGCTAGCCAGTGCCGTGGTGAGCATTAGCGTGAGTGTTGATGCCACTACTATGAATTACACCATGGCATTATGTTCATTGGTAACGCTGTTTTTGTCTCTGTCTTGTATTTCAACAAACGCATTAAGGCAGTAGCAGTATTATCATAAATACCGTAGATGAAAGAGAGCAAGCCTAGCAAAAATACTCCAAAGGATACTTTTAATGGATTGTTTAATTAGATTTATGTGGATTGGTATTATGTTATTGATGCAGTAAAGTAAGTGGTAATAACCTTCTGTAATTGTTTTATTTTTTTGGAGAACTAAATGCTAGAACTTGCTGTTGTCTATTTAGCTGCTGCGATCATAGCGGTACCTGTCGCTAAGCGTTTGGGATTAGGCTCTGTACTTGGCTATTTGTTGGCTGGTATTCTGATCGGGCCATTTTTATTAGGCTTGGTTGGTGATCAAACCGATGTTATGCACTTTGCCGAGTTTGGCGTGGTGATGATGTTGTTCTTGGTGGGCTTAGAACTACAACCATCAAGACTTTGGAAACTCAGGCACTCAATTCTAGGTTTAGGTGGCCTGCAGGTTACGCTGACTACCTTACTTATCTTTGTCATCTGCAAAGAGGTACTTGCATTACAGTGGCAAACTTCTATGGCGATAGGTTTAATGCTCGCGTTATCTTCAACGGCAATTGTGCTGCAAAGCCTGAGTGAAAAGGGCTGGACAAAACAAGAGGCGGGGCAAAACGCATTTTCGGTACTACTCTTTCAAGACATTGCCGTGATCCCTATTTTGGCACTATTACCCTTATTAGCTTTTAGCGACACCATGGCTACTGTGTCAGATCACGGTAACTTAATTGCCCATTATCCAGTTTATTTTCAAGTCGCTGTTTCAATTGCTGTGATTGCAGCCATCATTCTTGCGGGAAAATATGTTTCTGCGCCCTTATTTAGGTATATCGCTGAAACACGCTTGCGAGAAGTTTTTACTTTGTTTGCTTTGTTCTTAGTGATATCGATAGCGGTAATAATGCAAAAAATTGGTTTGTCGCCAGCACTTGGCACCTTTTTAGCTGGCGTTGTATTGGCTGAAAGTGATTTTAGACACGAATTAGAAGTAGACATAGAACCATTCAAAGGTTTGTTGCTGGGTTTATTTTTTATTGCCGTTGGCGCTTCTATTGATTTTCCATTGTTATTCGAACAGTTTTCAACAGTGGTGCTATTAGTCGTTGGTCTAATCGTGATTAAAGCCATTGTTTTATATTTACTCGCGGTATTTTTTAAAATGGAGGGCAGGCAAAAGTTGCTATTTACCTTAGCTTTAGCGCAAGGCGGAGAATTTGCTTTTGTCTTGCTCTCGTTAACCTCATCGCTGCATATACTTGATCCAGAGCAAACCAAGTTAACCACGTTAGTCGTGGCTATTTCTATGTTGATGGCGCCGTTATTACTGATGATTTATGACAAAATGTTGAGTAATACCAATAGCACCCAAGCTGAGTTTGATAAACCAGAAAATATAGAAGCAACCAGTAGTGTGATTATTGCCGGTTATGGACGTTTTGGCCAAATTATTGGTCGGTTATTAAGCGCGCAAGGCTATCATTTATCTATTCTTGACCATAGCCCTAGCCAAATTGAAATGGTAAAACGTTTTGTTACCACAGTACATTATGGCGATGCGGCGCGCAAAGACTTGCTTGATGCCTCCGGCGCTGAAGAAGCTAAATTATTGGTGATAGCCATTGATGACGCCGATAAAATTTTAGAAATAGCGGCGATGGCCAAAAAGCATTATCCCAATCTAGCCATCGTTGCCCGAGCCATAGACCGCGGACATGCTTATGAATTAATGAAGTTAGGGGTAACGTCTTTCAAGCGTGAAACCTTTGATTCAGCATTAAACTTAGGTGTTGAAGCGTTAACCTTGCTAGGTAATAGCCAAGAAACGTCCGAGCGTGCGGGAAAGTTATTTGCCGAGCATGATGAAGAGTCGATGCAACTGTTAGTTGATTTATGGGGTGATGATCATACTTATGGCATTGCAGTAAAACAACGAATGGAAGTGTTAAAACAAGTGTTAACCAATGACTTGAAAGAGCAAGATAAAATCAATACCTGTCACGAAGGTAACTGTGACGAAGACACTAAAACTAATAAGGTTAATTTATGAAACAAATAACTCGGGTAAATCATCTTGGTATACGGGTACATAGTTTGGCAATATCACGCGATTTTTACGAACAACTGGATTTTTGAGTTTCTCGTTGGCCCGGTAGGTCCTGAGCCTGTAGCAATTATGGAACATGCCAGCGGCGTAAATATTAACTTTATCTTAAATGCCGCAGCGCCCACAGACAGCAATGTATTGATGGATGAGCCGGTGAAAAAAGCTGGTTATACTCATGTTGCTTTGGAAGTTAATGATATGGATGCCGTGGTAGTCCAGCTGAATGAATTGGCTATCGATATTATTGAAGGACCAGTAGTTTTTCCAACGGGCTCATCGGTTTTTATTCGCGAGCCCGATCGTAATGTTATTGAATTTCACCAACCGAAAAACTAACGCATTGACTGTGGTATTAGCGCTAACAGGTAATATGGAGTATTTATGAAAATAGAAGTTATAGAAAAACCAGAACAAGAATTTCTCGATTATCTTGATAAAAAAATTGCTGATTTCAATTGGGCTAATTGGGAAGTAAGTGAACGACTGCCATTAGCCGTACAATTAAAAAATGAGCAAGGAGAGGTTATTGCAGGTGCAGCCGCTCGTACCTTTGGTGATTGGTTGTTAATAAATACCTTGTGGGTTTCAGAAGATTTACGTGGCCAAGATATCGGTAGTAAAATTTTAAAAGAAATTGAAGCAGCAGGTAAAAATCGAGGCTGCAGCATGTGCTTATTAGATACACTTAATTTTCAAGCTATGCCATTTTACCAAAAATATGGTTATGAAACTCAATGGGTTCAGCAGGGCTACCCTAAAACCGGTTGCAAATATTTTATGGTTAAAAAATTATAGTGAGACGATAACTTTTAGCGACAGTCAATGCGGTGATTTAGCTATTTATATCTTTCGTGCAATAACGGCTGCTCTTGCTTCATCATATCTTGTCCAGTTCACCATAAAAAGTAACTATCTGATATTTTTTCTTGCATGGGTGCGACACTCGTCGCACTATGTGTGGGTAATCCAATTATCAAGATATAAAATGCAGCCAACCGCACCCGAACTAGAAATCTTAAAACAGTTATGGCATTCGCAGCCAAAAACAGCCCGAGAACTTCATGATGAAGTCGAAAAAATACTCGGTTGGAGTTACTCTTCTACCCGTAAAACCTTAGAACGAATGGGTGACAAAGGTTTAGTTTCGATGGAGTTTTCAGGCAATAAAAAAATATATTTCGCTCAAGTAGACAAGGTCAAAACACTCGCGGCATTCGCTCAGGATTTTGCCAAACGAGTCTTTGAAATAGACGGCCCTTTGCCGATTGCCATGTTTACCGATAGCAGATTAATTGATGATAGCGAAATTGCTGATCTTGAAAAGTTACTACATGATTTAGAGCAAGACTCATCAAAAGAGCAGCAAGGTAAATAGTCATGGCTGAGCAATGGTTTACAGGTGGCTTCTTATTTCAACTCGCCACTTTTATCGCTTGGAGCGGTGTTTTATCTGGCTTAGCGTTAGCTACTAGCAAAGTTTTCCCCAAAATAATTAACTGGTCTAGATTTTGGCAAGCTTGGCTTGTTATCGCCTTGGTGCCATTATTGCCGGCGTTATTCTCTCAAACAAACGCCATTATTCCGGAGCAATTAAAAACAGCTTTTGGTGACTCACAACAAAGTTTAGTGCTGCACTCAAACTCAGTGGTTAGTCAAATGAAGAGCAGCGGCGAGCTGCAAGTCTTTATATTTTTAGTCATCTTGATGTTAGTGCTTGGTGTTTGTTTGTCATTATTACGTTTTGTACTTGGCTTATGGAAAGTTAGGCAATTTATTCAACAAGCGACCCTGGTAACAGATTTAAAAGCTTTTAGTCCAGCCCAGCGAAAGACAATAACGGCTAAGAGCATAAAAATATTGGTGACCGATCAAACTGTATCGCCTTTTGTTTTTGGCTTTTTCCGAGTCAATATGTTGCTACCAAAGTCTGTTTTTACAATGCCTGCAGCGCAACAATGTTTATTAATTGACCATGAATTAATGCATATAAAAAGGCAGGATCCTAAGGCGGTTATTTTATTCCGCTTATGTGCTTGTTTGTTTTGGTTCAATCCCTTTATCAGCTTTATGGAAAAGCGTTTTTTACAATGCATGGAATTGAATTGTGATAGTGCGGTCATCTCAGCCGACCCTAAAGTTAAGCTTAGTTATGCTCGCGCCTTAATAGCGAGTTTAAAGTTGCATCAAAGCCCCTTTGATAGTGGTTTAACTACGTATTTCTCCGGTCCTAGTTTTAATAAACAAGACTTTGAAAATAGAATTAAGTTAGCCATGTCTAGTCAGTCAAACAATACGTTTGGCTGGTGTGCTCGTTTGACGTTAGTGTTGATGTCTTGTTCTATTGGCTTTTTTGCCATGGCGGCTAAACCCTTTTTCTCACTAGATAACTTTAATCAGCTTAATACTGACGGCATCTTACCGGTGTTAAATGGTCGAATTTCTTCTGGTTATGATGATATTAGTGATTTTCGCGGTAAGAGACCCCATCAAGGCATTGATATCGCCGCGCCAATTGGTACCGAGGTGGTTGCCAGTTTCTCTGGTTGGGTAATCATTGCTGATGATGTCACTTTGCACCAAAATTATGGCAAGGTAATACTTATTGAGCACCAAGGGAAAAACCAAAGTTTATATGCTCATTTGAATAGCTTTTCGGTCGAGTCAGGCCAGTATATTTCAGCAGGAGATAAAATAGGTACCGTTGGCGCGACAGGGCGAGTGACTGGGCCACATTTACATTTTGAAGTGCTTGAAAACGGTAAACATGCCGATCCTAAGCGTTTTTTAAATTTATCCGAGCTATCAAGCTCAGCAAGCAAAGTAGGAGTTGTAAGATGAAGTCTGTATTTTCTCTCTTAGCTTACAGCTTGGCAGCGATTTTTACCGGCTACCTTGTTATCGGAACAAAGTGCATAGCTGGTGCATTGTATACTAGTTTCCCTGAAAAAATTTACCCCGGTGAGAAGTATGTTTTCTATTCCCATGGCTTAATTGTTGAGGGTGATAACTTGATGCCGGTAGACAAGCGTTGGGGTGTTTATGATTTTATTGCGGTAAGAAAGGCGTTAGCCGATCCGCACTATAATCTTATTGCCTATCATCGGCCGGATAAAACTGTAGCTGATGAGTTTGCCGAAAAGCTGGCTGCTGATGTAAGAAAACTGATTGTCGCCGGGGTAAAGCCGGAAAATATTACCTTGTTAGGCTTTTCTCGAGGTGGAGAAATTACCTTACTTGCCTCGGATAAGCTCAGGTTAGATAAAATTAATACTATATTGCTAGCTGTGTGTGGCGGCTTTGTTAAAGAACATCAAGAATACCAAGCCTATGGCAAGCTCTACTCCATTTATGAAATCTCAGACTTTGCCGGCTCTTGTCAGTTTTTAACCGACAGAAATAACAAAACCCATTCCTTTCAAGAAACCGCCATTAGTACAGGTAAAGAGCATGGCGCTTTCTACCAACCTTTGCCGCAGTGGCTAAAACAAGTGAAAACTTGGGTCAAACAAGTAAAGGCTATGCCGGACTAATATTTCAGTACGGCTCGCTAAAACTCACAACACTACCAATAAAAATAACCATTAATTACTCTCAAAGAAGGGACTAGGAATCATCATGCTTAAAATATTAAAAATAGCCATATTCACCAGTTTACTTTGCTCATTAGCACCAGTGACTAATGCCTATGCGGCTGCGATATTTGAGCGCTTGCCAACAGAAATACATGCTAATGAAAAATATGTATTTTACTCACATGGCCTTATTGTTGAGGGTAGCAATCCGACACCAACAAACCCACGCTGGGGCTTATATGACTTTCCTAAAGTAAAAGCTGCCCTAGCGAGTGATAAATACAACTTAATAGCCTATCACCGAGCAAAAAACACCAAACCTAGGGCGTTTGCGCGCAAGTTAGCCGCTGATGTTAACTTACTTATTAAACATGGCGTAAAGCCGAAGAATATTAGCTTAGTGGGCTTTTCTCGGGGTGGCGCCATTACCATATTGACATCAAGTTATATCCAATCAAGTGACATTAATATCATCTTACTGGCAACTTGTAATACTTTTATGAAAGGCCATGTTGAATTTATCGTGATTGGAAATTTTCATTCAATTTACGAAACCTCAGATGGTAATGGTTCTTGTCAATTTTTAATGGAACAAAGCGAGCAGGTAAACACCATGGAAGAAATTTCCATCAGTACTGGAGAGGAACATGGTGCTTTTTATCGACCCATGGCTGAATGGGTAGTTCCGGTTAAAGATTGGTTAGAAGATTAGCTAGCAGTAACAGGTGATTACTTTGTTACATATTAATATTTCACTCGAGATTTACCATTCAGTACTATGGCGGTTCGTACTTTTTATCCTAAATAAAACTAAGTGATTTATTAACGCTTTATGAAAAAATCATCAATATTGCAATCCGTTGTCATCACTGCCGTTATGCTAATCGCGAGCTTAGTCATAAGTTCCACTAATCGAGCAGAAGCAGTAGAAATTGAGGGTGCAGCATGGGGTAAATATTTTAAAAAACACCATGCCAAGGGCACCATTGTTGTACTTGATAAACGTGCTAGTCAAGAGAAAACCTGGGTATATGATCAAGCTAGAGCACAGCAACGCTATTCGCCAGCGTCTACTTATAAGATCCCCCATACGCTTTTTGCCCTTGATGCAGGGCTGGTCAAAGATGAGTTTCAAGTATTTCCTTGGGATGGCGTAAAAAGAGGTTATTCACCCCATAATCAAGATCAAAATTTACGTTCGGCTATGCGCAATTCGGCAATATGGGTTTACGATATTTTTGCAGAGCAGTTAGGTGAGAAAAAATCTGGCAACTACTTGAAGAAAATAGCCTATGGTAATGCTGACCCAAGTACCGCTCAGGGGAGTTATTGGATAGATGGTAAGTTAGCTATTTCAGCGTTTGAACAAATTGAATTGCTGCAACGCCTTTATAAAAATGAACTGCCTTTTGCAGTGGAACACCAGTTGTTGGTGAAAGATATCATGGTGGTTGAGGCGACAAGAACCTGGATACTACGCGCTAAAACCGGCTGGCAAGGTCGTCATGGCTGGTGGGTAGGCTGGGTTGAATGGCCAAGCGGGCCAGTATTCTTTGCCTTAAATATCGACACACCAGATGGAATGAAAGATCTTTATAAAAGACAAGCGATAGTGCGAGACATACTCATGTCGATAGAGGCCTTGCCAAGTAAAAATAGCCAATAATAATTAGTATTGGTTGTGAATAAAATAAGAAAATAAAGTCTCTGGTACAATAGCCTTAAAGCATGTGCCATTTGTTGTAGTTGAGTTACGAATAAAAATGAAAAAAATAATCATATTTACCGTTTTATTAGGCTTAACCGCTTGCCAGCAAGCACCGAAAGTTATTACGGAACCATTAACTAAAAACCAAGAACAATCCTCACAGCTGACATTGATTGCAGAACAACAAGTCGAGTCAGCCAAGATTACGCCAGTGGCCAAATTACCACATGAACATGATGATGTTTGGCAACGAATTCGTAGCCAACTAAGTATTGAGGTACCAGATAACAAAGAGGTGGATAAGTGGCGTAAATACTATTTAAGTCACCCTAATTTTATGGTGACTATTTCTAAGCGTGCCGAGCCTTTTTTATATTATATTGTTGAAGAAATTGAAAAGCGCAATATGCCGGTTGAATTGGCGCTGTTGCCCATAGTAGAAAGCTCTTACTTGCCATATGGCATATCACATAAAAGTGCTGCTGGGTTGTGGCAGTTTATGCCTATTTCGGCTGAGCGTTTTAATATCGAACAAAACTGGTGGTATGACGGCCGACGAGATATTGTCGAGTCTACCCGTGGCGCCCTTGATTATTTTCAGTTTTTTCATCGCACCTTGGATGAAGATTGGCTTAATGCCATAGCTGCTTTCAATTCAGGTGAAGGCCGTGTTGGTCGTGCAATGGCAAAGAATAAAAAAGCAAACCTACCGAGTGATTTTTGGTCACTTTACTTACCGACAGAAACCAGCAATTTTGTTCCTAAATTACTCGCTATTGCCGATATTTTAAAACGTGCTGATGAGCTTAATTATGCTTTTACTCCCATTAAAAATAGCCCTGCAGTGGCAGTTATTGAAGTAGAGGGACAGCTTGATATTAGTTTGGCGGCACATTGGGCTAACATTGACAGTAATGATGTTTTTAAGCTTAACCCCGGCTTAAATCGCTGGGCAACCGCGCCTGATAGTAGTTATCAGATATTGCTACCAATCGCTTCTGCCGATTCTTTTCGGAAAAAATTGGCGACAACCAATAAAAAAGACTGGTTACGCTGGCATAGTTATACGGTGACATCAGGTGATAGCTTAGGCAAAATTAGTCTTCAATATGGCATCGATGTTAGCGCGATAAAAAAACACAATCGCTTAAATTCAGATATCATTGGTATCGGTCAAAAGCTAATTTTGCCATTTAACCATAGTGATATGGATCCCTTAGGGCTGGCTAAATTTAGCCGTAATAAGATTACTCATACCGTTAAAAGTGGTGATAATTTATGGGATATCAGTCGCAAATATAAGGTAAGTGTGCGAGATATAGTGCGTTGGAACAAATTATCAAGCAATAGTTTGTTACAGCCAAAGCAACAGTTGGCAATATTGTTATAAGAAAATTAATGAAATAGTAAAGTTCATCTTATTTTATTAATAAAAATAGCAGTTTTACTCCACAGCTCCTAAGAAATA
>NZ_JABSOV010000065.1:0-8286 GCF_013215345.1 Colwellia sp.
CTCATCAAGTAACACTAAATCAAGATTGTTATCGCTGAGTAACTCTTTGCATTTAATCCATACCTGCTTTGCTGCAGCAATATCTTTTTCTTTATCTTGCGTATTCCAAGTGAAACCAGTGCCCATAACACTAAATTTAACACCTGCATTTTCAAGTAATTTTCGCTCACCACACGCCCAGGTCCCCTTGATAAATTGTGCAACAGCAGCATTAAGACCATGACCAACCGCACGGGCGACAGTACCAAAACCAGAAGTGCTTTTGCCCTTACCATTACCTGTTATGACTATAAGTATGCCGCGCTCATCGGTGGCGCTATCGATGCGAGAATCAACTTTGTCTTTTAGTTTTTGCATTCTTTGCTTGTGCTTATCAGTCGTTTTGCTGTCAGTTGTTTTTTCATCAGTCATAGGATTACCTCTGCTGTTTTATTTTATTAAACATGGATTTATTAAATATTAATTTGTTAAGTTATCGCGCGAGAGCGATACATGATAAATAAGAAAAATATACTCCCGAGTGCCGAGGTTATAATGCCAATGGGTATTTCGGCGTGTGGTAATGATGAGCGAGCAATAACATCCACCCATATAAGAAATATAGCGCCAATTAAGGCACTGCCAATAATTAATTTCAGGGTTGTTACGCCAATCAGTTGTCTAACAATATGGGGTATCATCAAGCCAACAAAGCCAATACCGCCGCAATAGGCAACAATCGTTGCGGTCAGGGCAGCACAAATTCCTAACATAAGTAGGCGTAACTTATCGACATCAACGCCCAAGCTGGCAGCACTTTCATCACCCAATAAAAGCGCATCTATTTGCCTGTGTACCGCAATAACGGTAACTATTGCTACAATAAGTACGCTAGCAATGACGTAGAAGTTAGCCATCTCAACACGCGCTAAGCTGCCCATAAGCCAGAAAATAACGCGGTTGGTGGCAAAGGGTTCGCCAAAATATAAAATAAATTGCGTAATTGAGCCAAGCATAAATGAAACGGCAACGCCGGCGAGCAATAGTTGCTCCATACGCTGAAGCACCTTAGCGATAAATACCACTATGATGACGGAAAATAGTGCGCCTAGAAATGCTGCCAAAGGTAAGGCTACGGTGAGGTTATCAGCCAATGATATATTAGCGATTGTTGCGCCTAAGCCTGCGCCCGAAACAATACCAAATAGATAAGGATCGGCAAGCGGGTTGCGTGTGGTGTTCTGTAAAATAGCGCCGGCAATAGCTAAGCCCATTCCTGCGACTAGGGCAACTAACACTCTTGGAATACGTACTTGCCAAATAACAATATTAGCTATTTGGTTTTGACAGCTACCGACTAAGCAGCTAATTAACTCTGCTGAGTCGATATCAGCAGGGCCAAAGGTTACGGCTGCCATCGCAGATAAAATGACTAAAGCGATCAAGACCAAAAAGATAGTAGTAACTTTATTCATCAACTGACTCCGAAAAACGACTGTGGTGCTCATCGGTCTCAGGCAAGTAGAAAGATACTTGGGTAGCACCTGTCATCGCATCAACACTTTGCTGGCAAGGTAGACCGAATACTTGGCTTAATTGTTTAGGTGTCAGTACTTCCTCTGGACTGCCATCACAAATTAATTGACCTTGATTTAATAGTAGTAAGCGTTGGCAGTATAAACTGGCTAAATTGAGATCATGTACTGTCATGATAACAGTGATATTAAGTTTATTGACCAGTTGTAATACCTGATGTTGATAAAAAACATCTAAATGGTTGGTTGGCTCATCAAGGATCAAAACTTGACTCGCTTGCACAAGTGCTCGGGCAATTAATACCCTTTGTTGTTCGCCACCCGATAGTTGATTAAAGCTATGATGTAGTGCCTGCTCTAACCCTACTTTTTTCAGCGCTAAGTTGATTTGTGCTTTGTCGTGATCGCTGTCTAGTGAAAAAAGCGTTTTGTGCGGTAACAAACCCATTTTCATTACATCCTGCACGGATAAGGCAAAAATGGTGTCATTTTTTTGCATGACTAGTGCAAAATGTTGGGCAACTTCTTTAGCACTGTATTGAGTTATGGCGCGGTTTTTTAATTGTACGCTACCGGTAACATTGGTGCTGGCGAGAATATTGTTTTGATTGGTTATACAGCGTAATAGGCTAGTTTTTCCCGCACCATTGGGACCAATAATACCGATCACTTCACCTTTGCGGACATTGAAGTTAATGTTTTGTAAGATGGCTTTATTTTGAACTTGCCAGCTTAGCTGAGAGATATTAAGGAGTGTCGACATAAATAAACTCGTGTTTTCCCGCACGGTAATAAATAATACCAATCGAATTAAATAAGTAATTTCTTATTTTAATCCGTTTGCTATGAGTATAGTTTTTTTGGTTAGCTATCTGACTTTGAAATTATATTAGTGGTGAAACTCAATATTATTTCATTTACAGTTGCGGGAACAGTGATGGATTCTTACCATCTTCATTAACACAAAAATTCTTTAGGACGCGGATTCTATATTGATTTCTTGATATTATCAAGTTTTAGAAGTTTAGACGGCTATTTGTTATGCTTATTGACAATTTAACCTTAGAGTTTTGATGAACTTTACCTGATGTTAGCTCATTTTAATACGGATAATCTAGTCATAATTAATAATGCAAATGCTAATGGTTTTCACTTATAAAATAAACACTTAGTAACAGATAATTAGTCGAATAATTCGATAAACCCTGATCTTTCAACTAGTCTTTAAGACAACCGAATATCAGTGTTTTTTAACTTGTTATATTGAGGTGTCAGATGAAAGGTAATGCAAAAGTTATAGCGAGTCTAAATGGCTTGTTACACAATGAATTAGCTGCAATTGATCAGTACTTTACTCATTCGCGAATGTATCAAGACTGGGGCTTAGATAAACTTTATGAGCAACTAGATCATGAAATGCAAGAAGAGATCACCCATGCCGATGCGTTAATCAAGCGTATTTTATTCCTTGAAGGTACGCCTAACCTAAAATCTCGCCGAGATTTACTTATTGGTAGTGATGTTCCGAGTATGCTTAAGAATGACTTAATTCTTGAAATGGAAGTGGTCGCTGCACTAAAATGCACTATCACTTTATGTGAGAGTGAGGGGGATTTTCAAAGCCGAGAGATTCTAGAGAAGTTACTTGAAGATACTGAGGAAGATCATGTTTATTGGCTTGAAAAACAACTTGGTCTCATTGATAAAGTAGGCTTGCAAAATTATATCCAATCACATATGGGTCAGCATCTACCAGGGTAAGGGGAGTCATAATGAAAGGCAATAAACAAATACTTACGCTGCTTAATAGTGCTTTAGGTATTGAGTTAATAGCAATTAATCAATATTTTTTACATGCTCGCATGTATAAAAACTGGGGCTTAGATAAGCTTAACAAAGCCGACTACAAACTTTCTATTGAAAAAATGAAGCAAGCCGATGACTTGATTGAGCGGATATTATTTTTGGAAGGCTTACCCAATTTACAGGATCTGGGGCGGTTACATATAGGTGAACATGCGGCGGAGATGCTACAAGCTAATATGGATTTAGAGTATGTTTCTCGAAAGGCTTTACAAGCACTTATTGTAGAGAGTGAAAAGCTAGAAGATTATATTAGTAGGGATTTAGCAGAAGACTTGCTAGAAAATGTAGAAGAGCAAATTGATTGGATTGAATCACAACAATATATTATTGACCATGCAGGTATAGAAAATTATTTGCAGGCGATGATGGATTAGTACTTTATCGGGTTGGTAATGTGGCAGGCTTTTATGAAAGCTAATTGCTCAGTTTAAGCTACTTTTGGTTGTGCTTCAGCAATTTGCAATAACTTTCTGTTCAGTACACGCTTAGTACATTGACAGCACTTGCCGCATTGCGAACCGACATTAAGCTCACTTGTTAACTGCTTCATAGTTTCTGCGCCATTATCAATTGCCGACTCAATTTGTGTGTCGGTAACCCCATGGCAAATACAAACGTACATATAATTCTCAGCGTAAAATGACTCTTAAATAATGGCGTTTATAATAACCTTAATGATAATAATTATCAATAAGATTGTTTGGTAAGGAAATTAATGAGTTAGTCTTTTTGTGCAATAAAAAGGCGAGGCGTTTTATATTATTTAAGGTAAAGGTTAGTGACTAGCAGCTACTTTATTTATGGTAAGAAAGCGAGTATTAATAATATGCCAGTCTTGAACTTGTTCATTGAAAAAGCCGGACTGTTGAAAGGCTTTGATTATAGCTCCACGTTGCCTCAGTATCTTTAAGCCCTTTTGTAGCATTGTTATTCTATGTAAAAAACGAGCAAAGACGCTTTAAATGAACCCATAGGGCAGTTGTTGTTTGAAATGTAGACTACGTTATCGCACATTCATGTAATCAGCTACACCTTGTGCGCTCTGCCTTACCTACATATCAAATGAACTGCTGTAAAAGTTATCTCGAAAGATAAATAGACGCTAATGATATTAGTTTCTAATTATAAAGTTTTACCGTGTGGTAATACCGCATTGGAAAAGATAATACCTGCAACCAGTGACATAAATATCAAAAATGTTTGTGAACCTAAATCGGGCACATTTAGCATATTCTGCCCAGAGATAGCACTATTTAAACCAATATAGACTTTAGAGCCAGGTACCAATACAACTAAGCCGAGTATCCTGACAATACTGGAAGGTAAGTTCATCACCCGTGAAAACAAGTTGCTGTATAAACCAAGGGCGAAAGCGCCAACAAAAGCACCTAAGGCGACACCTAAGTATGTACTTGCCCAGATGCTAACACCAAAGGCGATATAGCCCGCAATCATGCCCCAAGGGGCGTCTTTTAACCTGACTTTAAATAGCACAACTAAACTTGCTGACAAGGTTGTTACTGCAAGCCATGAGGTCCACACCGGCATAGTTTCAGGAGGAACAAAGACCGCGCTTCCCCACATCAAGTTACCTAATGCCATACCTAAGACGGCACCGAAGTAAAGCTTAAATAACATCATGATACTGTCCATGATACGCGCGGTACCTGACATTAAATGTCGCGCAGCAAGTTCAGACAATCCAACGGTTAACGATAATCCTGGTATAAATACTATGATGCTTGAGAGAATGACCATGGGTATATTGATACTAGGATCAAATATTGATATTGCTGAAGCTAGCAATGATGCTGATAGCGCGGCTAGGGGCTCAAGTAAATCTGCCATACGGCGAGATTTTTCCGCCCAAAGAACAAAGCCAAAAATAACCCAGCCTAAGATGGCCGACCAGAAGACATCATGCCAACTGGTGTGCATTAACATGGCAAAGGCGCCACTTGAAGCACCAAAAGCTAAAAAGGATAGAAATGTGCCATACGGAGCTGGTTTATTTTTAACTTCGGCTAAACGCTCAATCGCTTCAGCTAAGGTGCGCTGACCATTGATTAATTCATCAACAAGTTCATCAATGCGCGCTAAAGATCCTAGATCGATATCTCCTGGGCTAACACGAACTAAATGATTATATTGCTGATCATCTTCATCATCAGATAAGATAAAGGTAAGTGCCGTCGGCGTAATGATAAATGAAGCGCGAATATCAAGAAATTTAGCAATAGATAAAAGGTTGTCTTCTAGGCGATAAGCGGTAGAGCCTAGCTTATGTAAAGCTTTGCCTAATTTGATGATAAAACGACGTTTTTGGTAAAAATTATCGGTTTGCTGCATAGCGATATAAAATGGTAAGTTGCACTGAACGCTATGGTAATCGATTTTGCGAAAACTGGGTATAAAAAACTACTTAAAAAATAAATAAAAAGAGAAAAAAATGACATTAATAATTATTTTGGCTTGTGTCTTTTTCGCCGTGTTCCTGATGGTTACTTTGGGGGAGAAGTTTGGTAAACCCATGACAGAAGAACAACAAGGTAAGTACAGTAAAGTTATACCTATACTAGTATTTGTCTTAATAGTCTCGGCCATTATCAAAATGATGCTGTAAATAGCTTTAAACGACTTTATAGCTTGATCTTCATCAGGTAAAATCAGCTATATTATCTACTTTTCTAAACTATTTACCACAATGAAGAGAGTGCTTGAAATGCAGCAACTGCCTAAACTCGATTTAAAAAACAAAGTCTCAGCACAAGAATGGCAATTACGGGTCGATTTAGCGGCTTGTTACCGCTTATTACAAATGCATGGTTGGGATGATCTTATCCATACCCATATTTCAGCACGTATTCCCGGCACCGAGCATATTTTGATCAATGCTTTTGGTTTAGCTTTTGAAGAAATAACCGCCTCCAATTTAGTTAAAATTGATATCGACGGCAATATTATTGATAAAGATTGCCCGTTTACGATCAACCCGGCTGGTTTTACTATTCATAGTGCCGTACATCAAGTACGTCATGACGATATTTGTGCCTTACATATCCATACCAACGAGACTATTGCTGTAGCCAGTGTCGAAAAAGGTTTATTACCAATAAGCCAGTATTCAATGTTTGCTCTAGCCTCGATGAGTTACCACGATTATGAAGGCTTGGCGGTTAACGATGAAGAAAAGCTTAGATTGCAAAATGACTTAGGTGATAATAACTTTATGTTATTGCGTAACCATGGCGCCTTAACTATGGGAAAAACCATAGGTGATGCGTTTATGCATATGTATGATTTAACCCGTGCCTGTGAAATACAGTTGCAAGTAATGGCATCAGGTATGCAGCCCATTTATGCCCCGCAAAGTATTATTGATGGTATTAAAGCGCAAGCAAATATTGTTCATGATGGTGAAACTGGCGGTCAAAAAGCATGGCCAGCTATGCTTCGTCGAGTATATCGCAATGACCCTAGCTTTGCCCTTTAGCGAGTTGCGGTTACATTATCCGTTATCCCAATACTAACCGATGTTATTAATTAGTTCATTTTAGTATTTTTGTTTTGCTATTAAAGCATTTAACCTTAATTGTAATAACTATGGCTCATCATTTTTAACTAATTGAAGACGAATTAATTAGGGCTAAGCTTTAATTTTTAGCCAACTTACCAATAAGAACTGAGAAAAATATGAAGATTACTCACGTTGAAGTTTTTGATATCCATTGCCCTAAGCGCATTGGTTGGAACCCTGTATTTATTCGAATCCACACTGATGAAGGCATTAGCGGTGTTGGTGAAGCGGGTTTAGCCTATGACTGGGGTCATAGTGCTGCTGCTGCCATGATTAAAGAGATCAGTGAAGCGATACTTATTGGTTTTAACCCTTTTAATACCGAGCTTTTATGGTCACGCATGTTACGCGAAAGTTTTTGGGGCTTAGGCGGCGGCCCTGTGTTGTATTCCGCGATGAGCGCTATTGATACCGCACTTTGGGATATTAAAGGTAAAGCGTTGGGTGTGCCTGTTTACCAATTACTGGGCGGTAAGGTCAATGATAAATTACGTACTTATGCCAGCCAACTGCAGTTTGATTGGGATGTCGAAATCAAGAAGCTCATTGAGCCGGAGCAATATGCAGAAGCGGCATTAAAAGCGGTAGCACAAGGTTATGATGCGGTAAAAGTTGACCCTATTGTTTATAACGGTGATGGCAGTTCATCTTTTGATCGCACTAAATTATTTACTAAACCGCAAATGCGCTTGTTTGGTAATAGACTACGCGCTATTCGTGATGCTGTTGGTGAAGATGTTGATATTATTTTTGAATCGCATTCATTAATGGGCGCGGCATCAGCTATTCAAATGGGCAGAATTGTCGAAGAAGTTGGCTGTATGATGTATGAAGAGCCGGTTAACTACTTAAATCCAGCTGTACATAAAAAGGTTTCGGATAACGTTAATGTGCCAATTGCCGGTGGTGAGCGTTTGTACCATAGGTGGGATGTTAGACCTTATTTTGAAGATCAAAGCATTGATGTATTACAGCCTGATGTTGGTTTATGTGGCGGCTTTACCGAAACGAAAAAAGTTTGCGACTATGCCGATGTATACGATATTCGCATTCAGGCACATGTTTGTGGTGGTCCGGTTGCAACAGCGGCATCACTACATTTAGAAACGGCTATTCCTAACTTCTTAATTCATGAACATCATACTTATGCGATTAAAGACTGGAACAGAGAGTTATGTTTACAAGACCCACAACCCGTAGATGGTTTTTTCCAGGTGACCGAAGTGCCGGGTATTGGTATTGAACTTAACGATGCAATTGTGAAAAGATCGCCAAACGTTACTATTAAATAGTTTAGTAAGCTTATTTGAGTATTACTTACAATTGGTA
>NZ_JABSOV010000065.1:8296-23795 GCF_013215345.1 Colwellia sp.
TAGATTTTATAAATTTCAAGCGCATTGTTAAATAGCAATGCGCTTTTTTCATTTTCACTACACTGCTTAATAAGATTAGAGCCGAGTATATCCTGCCAATAATCAGCATAACTTTTATTACCTACCTCATTAACCAACTTATTACCTAACCCTCTACCTACTTTTTTACCTAGTAAGCACAGCGGAAAGTTACTGGCTAGCATTACTCGTTCAATTGAAAATTCGCTAATACAAAAACTTGTTACCGCTGAAAACCAAGACATTTGATATTGTCGGTCTGCCATTTCCCAGCCAGAACACTTAATAAATACATTGGGGTACTTAGCTAGTTCGCTTATATTATTTTGCCATAAGTGCCATTCATCATTATCAGTATTAACATTAGTTGAGGCGCTTTTAGGTGGGAAGCCTGCATGGTTAATGATAAAGCGCAGTTGGTCATTATGGATGATGGTTTGTATTAATAACGGCATAACTTTGTTGGAATCTTCATCTGCCAGAGGTAGTTGCAGCTCAAATATAAAGTCAGTTACTTGATTAAGGCTGGCAAAGTTTTGCTGGACGTTTTGATTGCTTAAAATACTATAAGCGTGTTCATCAAGAATATGACGAACACCTATTAAACTCTGATACTGCTGTAACTTGTGTAATGTTCTTTGAAAATGCTCAGGCTGTGCCAACAAATCGATGCTAGCAATAGTTCGACTCTTTGGATGAGGCAAGCCTGCAATGGTTAGGTTAGCAAAGGCTAAACTACCAAGGTATTCAAGCTCACGCCAAGGTTTAGTATTATCGAAGCCCGCTTCAATATGAACAAAACCACTAAGCTTGATGTTACCCGTCAGAGCTAAACACTTGGTCAAATCATCAATTGAAAAGTCTTGCTGGATAAGCGACTTATCTGGCCAAAAGGGTGGGTTTTCTGATTTAAGCCAATGGTAATCGCCACGTGAACGAGCAAATAAATGCAAATGCGGATCAATGATGTTAATTGTCATAACGTTATTGTAGAGGCCTTTATATATGCAAGTCTTGTCTATTACGGGATCTCATTTTTATTATTGTTATTGCGCGGTATAGCCGCCATCAATCACTTGCAAGCTACCAGTGATAAATTTGGCTTTATCTGAAGCTAAAAATAGCACCAACTCCGCTACTTCTTCAGGTTGCCCTAAACGCTGCAATGGTTGTAATTTCTCTTCTTCAAGGTGTATTGCCGCTTTATCCGCACCTGATTTTTGACAATAGTTATCAATTGCTTGGTGGTATAGCGGTGTTTCAATGGTGCCAGGGCACACTGCATTGGCACGAATATTATAGCTAGCGTAATCAAGCGCGGTAGTTTTAGCGATAGAGGCGAGGGCGCTTTTACTCAGGTTATAAGCAAAAGAATTCTGTTTGGCAATTAATGCCTGATCGGAAGCCATCAACAATATTGCGCCATTTTTATTCGCTTTCATCGATGGTAGCACCGCTTTGATCGCGGCATAGGCACCCTTAACATTAATGTTAAAGACCTTATCTAAATCAGCTTCACTGGTATTTTCAATATTGGCGGAAAAATGAATACCGGCATTAGAGACCAAAACATCAATAGTATGCTGCTTAGCAATCTCAGTAATTATTTCGCTAACTTGTTGAGTGTTAGTTACATCACATTGGCGAAAGTTACCTGCTGTTGAAGGAGATAAATCTAAATTAAACACCTGGTAATTATTTTCGACGAAGAGTTTTACAATACTTAAGCCAATACCAGAGCTACCACCGGTGATCACACATACTTTTTTCATCAAATTTACTCATTTAACGCATTTATAATAAATGATACCTGTAAGCTTAACCAAGTTCCAATTACTTCTTTGTATGGTTTGAGTGTATAATATTGGCAATTCGTTTAATGAGGTTTTTCCATGATAGCTTGTGGTGTAGAAATTAAGAGCAATGATGCAATAATTTGTATCATGTCTAAAGAAAATAACTTGTATGATATTCCTCATACACGTGTACAAAAAATTAGCCTAGATAATGCCGGCGATGCAGAGCAAGTGCAAAAATTTCAATTTACTTTTGCCAAGCTGATGGAAGATTACCAAGTTACTCATGTACAAATTAAAGGTCGCGCTTTAAAAGGTAAGTTTTCTGGCGGCCCTATTGGTTTTAAAATTGAAGCCGCTATTCAGCTGATTAGCGATTTGAATGTTGAAATTTTAGCCGGTAGTTTTATTAAGAAAGAATTATCGAGAAGCCAAATTGATATTGATTTTCGTGATACGGGCTTAAAGCAATATCAAGAACAAGCGTTCACCACAGTATTCGCTTACTTAGAATCTCAAAATAATGCTTATAACGTACAGCCTGAAAGTAATAATCAAGAAGATTAAACTTTATCGTGCTGTGATTTGTGCAGAATGAGTTACATTTAAAAAAGCTTAGTGATTAACGTCACTAAGCTTTTTTTTATTTAGGCTATTTAAAAAGTGTTCATAACATGATTTAATCAAACGCTTGTTTGAAAATATAACCTCAGACCCGTTTTTTTTAAACCAAAAAGTTAACCATTGGAGAAAATCATGCCAGAGTACAAAGCACCGATCAGAGACATTAAGTTTGTTATGCAAGAGTTATTGGATTGCGATAACCATTATCAAAAATTAGGTTATGAAGATGCTAGTTTAGATATGGTTGATGCCATTATTAGCGAAGCGGCAAAATTCACTGAGCAAGTTGTCGCGCCTATAAATCAAATTGGTGATGAACAAGGCTGTACTTGGACAGATGGTGAGGTGACCACACCTGATGGTTTTAAAGAGGCTTATCAACAATATGTTGAAGGTGGTTGGCCAACCTTAGCGCAAAATGTAGATTTTGGTGGCCAAGGTTTACCGCATTCATTAAATACCGCTATTACCGAGCTTTTCTCTAGTGCTAATCATAGTTTTGCCATGTATCCAGGTTTAAGTCATGGCGCATTAGCGACCATTGAAGCTCATGGTAGTGAACAGCTAAAAAATCAATTCATACCTAAACTCGTTGAAGGGTCTTGGACCGGCACAATGTGTTTAACTGAATCACATTGTGGTACCGATTTAGGCATGTTACGCACCAAAGCAGAGTTAAATGAAGATGGTAGCTATTCTTTAACAGGCTCAAAAATATTTATTTCTGCAGGTGAACATGATTTATCCGACAATATTGTTCATATTGTAATTGCAAGGATCCCTGGCTCTCCAGAAGGTAGTAAAGGCATTTCGTTATTTATTGTGCCTAAGTTTAATGTGACAGACGAGGGTGCTCTTAGTGACCGCAATGCAGTTTCTTGTGGCTCTATTGAACATAAGATGGGCATCAACGCGAACGCAACGTGTGTCATTAACTTTGATGGCGCTAAAGGTTACTTAATTGGCGAAGTTAACCGTGGCTTAAATTGCATGTTTACCTTTATGAACGTTGCTCGCTTAGGTGTAGCTACTGAAGGTGTCGCTGCGGCTGAGGCATCATTTCAAGGGGCATTAGCTTATGCAAAAGACAGGTTACAGATGCGTTCTTTATCGGGTGTGAAGAATCCTAAGGGTCCAGCAGATGCAATAATTGTTCACCCCGATGTTCGCCGCATGTTATTAACCCAGAAGTCTATTGCGGAAGGTGGTCGAGCACTGATTGCCTATTTAGCACAGTTAGTAGATATCGGTCACGCTAGTACCTGTGAAGAAGAAAAAGCAGCGGCAGAAACTAAACTGGCTTTATTAACACCTATTGCTAAAGCTTTCCTTACCGAACTAGGTTTAGAGTGTACTAGTCATGGCGTGCAAGTTTTTGGTGGCCACGGCTTTATCAAAGAGTGGGGCATGGAACAATTAATGCGCGATACTAAAATTAGTTGTTTATATGAAGGCACTACCGGTATTCAAGCCTTAGATTTATTGGCTAGAAAGATATTAGGTTCTAAAGGAAAAATCCTTAAAGCTTTTGGTAGTGAAGTAACCAAATTCTGTTTAGAGAATGCAGAAGACGATGCCATGCAAGAGTTTATTCAACCGATTATGAGCTTTGGCGGCGATTGGCAAAAAATGACAGAAAAAGTCGGCGAAAAGGCTATGCAAAATCCAGATGAAATAGGTGCAGCCTCGGTTGATTACTTGATGTATTCAGGCTATTTAACTCTGGCTTATTTCTGGGCGAAAATGGCAAAAGTTGCTCAAGATAAACTTGCCGAAGGCAGTGATGAAGAAGCCTTTTATCAAGCAAAAATTAAAACAGCGCGTTTCTACTTTCAACGTATATTACCACGAGCCAAAGGTCATGCCGCTTGTGTTGAAAATGGCGGTGAATCTATGATGGCACTTGATGCGGATGACTTCTCTTTCTAAGCTATCAAGTCTGCTTTACTCTACATTGTTAGAGTAATAAAAAAGCGCTTATCGATTAACTCGATAAGCGCTTTTTTTCTATTTATTTGCTTGTGTCTTTAAGGTAATAAATAGAGTAAATAACTAGAGTGCTACAGCCCTAATACTTGTTTACCTTGTTTAAAAACAATATCTACCGGGATATTCGCGGCTTCTAAACGCGCTAAGTCTGCGGCAAGGGTTTCACCAATCACACCGCTTTCTTTCACTAATTTATCAACACCTTGGTAGTCACCATTACCTTGTAAGGTTAATATTAGTTCAGATAAAGAGTTAATTGCCGCAGTCATCTTATCTACATTAATGCTATATAAACCTTGCTCATTGCGGCTAAAGGCACCGTTTTCTTGGAAGTAATTAAAACGTACCATGTTGGCCTTGCCGTGAGCTGAGCTGGCACCAAAGCGAATTGAACGGAAAATTCCAGCCAAAAAGGTAGTGTAATAATCTTCTAAGGTACCTTCAGTGATTGCGCCTTTATTAAGTAATTGACGAATCATGTATAAACCAAGAATGTCGGCTTTACCTTCTTCTAATGCTGAAGCATGTTCTTTTAATGCTTGGCGAACCGGACCTTGACCATTAAGGGTGTTCTTAATACCTAAACCGTGAGCAACTTCATGAAACATGGTATTAGCAAAGAAACCGGTGAAGGTGACGTTTTTACGCTGCTCAGGCACGATAAGCGTATCAGCGATAGGTAACATGATGGCATCAAATTTGGCACGCATGGCATTTTTTAACTGTAAGCGTCTGGTACCTTTTTTCAGCTGTACTTCTTCATCATTCGGTAAGTTGATAGCAATTGTTTTACTACCCGCATTTGAGTGACCGGCATAATAAATGACATCATAAGCATTTAAGTCAGCATCTGAGCCTGGAACTTCGGCTTTATACTTCTTGGCTACCGGTAAACCCTTTTGTAATTCAGGTAAAAACTGAGCGTATTTAGCCAGTTTTTCACTCCAGGCCATGTCTTTAATCAAAACATACGATTCAAAAGCAGCGCGGTAACCGTAAAGTTGGTCTTCATAGCTTTCAATAGGGCCAATAACCACATCAATTGGGTTGTTTTTCATGTCCATCCAAGCGTAATCTGAGGCTTGATAGTCATCTGTGCGTAATGCCTGAGCACGCATGGTGAGATAATTAGCAAATTCTTTATCATCGGCAAACTTTGCTGCTTCATCAAGAATAGCCGCTGCACGGGTCATTTTGTCATGATAAATTTCAGAGTAAGCTACAGTCATCAGCTTACCTTCGTTATCACGTCGAACAACCGAATAAAGGCCCTTTTTGTCGCTAAAATCACTCTGCTCAAGTTCAGCCTTAGTCATATCGCTAGGATAAAATTCAGCGCCGTGTGCTTTTGTTGTCGCTTGGCTTAAAAATATTTTATCGCCATCGAGACGATCCCAAGGACCATAGTTTACTTCAGCAAAGCGTCTGACGTTTTCATCACTAATACTCGCTAAGAAGCTTTGTTTATCTTGTGAGAAAGCTTGCAGCCAAAACAAGTCATCCATTATTTTAGAGGCATCAATCAATAAAGCTAACATTTGCTTTTGGTTGGTAGATAAATGGCTTAAATCGGCACTTAGGGTGACTTCTTTGTATATATTTAAACGACTTTCAAAACCCGCAAGAAGCTCAGGTTGATTGGCAGGCTTTAGCTGTTCACTACTAAGGCTTGTAGTATTTTGCTCAATAGCACTGTCTTTAGTGGCATTATCTTCATCAGTATTATTACAAGCAGTTAATGTGGCGCTAGCCAGTAATACTACCGCGGCAATTTTTGTTAGTTTTAGTGCTTTCATAGCAGGTCTCTATAAATAAGTTGCCTAGAGACTAGAAAAAAATGGAGCTGAGTGCAATAGAAAAGAGTAATTAAACACTCGCTTAGCTGTAAAAGTAACGCTTTGCTTTAAAGCTGAGCAATGTTGACTAAAAGGCAGCCAGCAGGAAGCTTAAAGGAATCCTAAGAAGAAAAGTGTAAAGCAAATTTCAGACATAAAAAAACCGACAAAAGTCGGCTTTTAAATGGAAAACATAGTGCACTATATTTTCACTTCATAAAATAATACAGCTAAAGCAATAATTAAAGTGCTTTGATTGCTGCATTTAAACGGCTCTTAGAACGAGCTGCTTTATTTTTATGAATAAGACCTTTACTTGCGTAACGATCTAAAATTGGTGTAGCAGCAGCGAATTCTTTTGTTGCTACGTCTTTGTCACCAGCTTCAATTGCTGCTAGTACTTTTTTAAGTAAAGTACGCATCATTGAGCGACGACTTGCATTATGTTGACGGCGCTTTTCAGATTGTACTGCGCGCTTCTTAGCTTGCTTTGAGTTAGCCAAGGTGATCTCCTAAAAGAGTGATTATAAGCTTAAATTTAAGGCGACGAAATATGCCTTTTTTTTAGCTCTTTGTCAAATGTTTTAATTGTTTAATTGAGTCTTAACGATAAAATTAACGATAAAAAGCAATTAAAAAGAATATGGTTGCTGTTTACGACGAGAATCTTCGCCGATAGAACAGATCATGTTGTGAACAGCGGTAAGTATACATTGTTTAAATAGCTAAAATCATCACATAATACACATTATTTATTTTCGCCATATTTCCACCGTATTTCTGTATCGATTTTGTATGGGTGTAGCACTATTTATCAATCAAAAAAATTTTGATTGGAGGACGTTTTTTTGAGCAAAAAATTAATTAAATCAGGGGTGATTGTTAGTGTTATGACATTGGTCTCTCGGGTATTAGGTTTAATACGCGATGTAGTCATTGCTAATGTGATGGGCGCGGGGGCGATGGCAGATGTATTTTTATTTGCTAACAAAATCCCTAATTTTTTCCGAAGACTCTTCGCTGAAGGGGCATTTGCCCAAGCTTTCGTGCCAGTATTAAGCGAATATCGGGTCAAGGATGAACAAGAAGGAGATCAGCATGATGGTAAAAAGACCCAAGAACAAACACGTTTATTAATTGCGCAAGCTTCCGGTACCTTAGGTGTCATTATCACCGGGGTGACCTTGTTCGGTATGTTGGCGTCGCCCTTATTTGTTATGTTGTTTGGTTTTGGCTGGTTTGTCGATTGGTTTAATGATGCGCCAGGCGGAGAAAAATTTACCCTAGCAAGTAATCTACTGAGTATTACTTTTCCTTATCTATGGTTCATTAGCTTTGCTGCGCTTTCAGGTGCAGTGCTCAATACCATGGGTCGCTTTGCTGTCGCCGCTTTTACGCCTGTTTTGCTTAATGTTGCCATTATCGGTATGGCTATTTATGGTGCACCTTATACAGAGAGCCCTGCCCATGCATTAGCTTGGGGGGTATTTTTAGGCGGCTTAATCCAGTTTCTTTTTCAGATACCATTTTTGTACAGAGCAGGCATGTTGGTTAAACCAAAATGGGCTTGGCATAGTGAGGGTGTTACTAAAATAAGAAAATTGATTATACCGGCCTTGTTTGGTGTTTCCGTTACACAAATCAACTTATTACTTGATACTTTAATTGCCAGTTTCTTGATTACCGGCTCTATTAGTTGGCTTTATTATGCCGACCGGTTGTTAGAGTTTCCACTCGGACTTTTTGGTATTGGCATTGCCACTGTAGTGTTACCTAGCTTGGCAAGGCTGCATAGTAAAAATAATCCCGCAGAATTTAGCGCCACCCTTGACTGGGGTATACGTGTCATCAGCCTATTTGGTTGGCCAGCTTTAGCGGGTTTGATGGTATTAGCACAGCCCATTATTATGGTGTTATTTATGCGCGGTGAGTTTACTCAAGACACTGTTATTCAGGTCTCAATGGCATTATTCGCTTATTTATCAGGCTTGTTAAGTTTTATGTTTATCAAAATATTAGCGCCTGGGTATTACGCCCGACAAGATACTAAAACACCAGTGAAAATAGGTATCAAAGCCATGGTTGCTAATATGGTTTTTAACTTAATGTTGGCACCATTTTTAGGTTATGTTGGACTCGCCTTGGCGACATCACTCTCAGCAACACTTAATGCTTGGTTGTTATATCGCGGTCTAAAAGCGGCGGGTGTCTATCAGTTATCAGCCAAAACAATGTTATTTATTGGTAAATTAGTGCTTAGTGCTGGTGTTATGGCGTTGGTGGTTTATCAATTATCAGCTGACTTTGATGTTTGGTTGACTATGAGCTTCTTTACACAGGTAAAGCAACTAAGTCTTTGTATTATATCGGGTGTTGCTAGTTATCTGGTGATGATTGTTTTATTAGGTATACGATTAAATGACTTTACGATAGCTAAAGGCGAAAAATAAGCTAAAAAAAATGCTTGAGCTACTGATTATTAACGCTCGCTGGTATATAATTTTCCGATTTATTTTATATGAATCTCAGAAGTGAGGTTCGTTGTGGCTTAGCTAATGGTTTAGTTAGGTCATTTAGCGTGATAGTAAGAGGCAGAATAATAGCTAATGCAGTTAGTTCGCGGTATACATAATATTCGATTACAAGATCATGGTTGTGTATTAACTATTGGTAATTTTGATGGTGTGCACTTAGGCCATCAGCAAGTCATTAAAGCATTGGTCAATAAAGCCAAAGCATTAAATTGTGTCGCGGCAGTATTAGTATTTGAGCCTTTGCCACAAGAACTGTTCTCTCCCGAAAATGCGCCTGCGCGTTTATGTCGTCTTCGTGATAAATATAACCTATTAGCGAAGTTGGGCGTGCAGCGACTCATTTGTGTGAACTTTACCGCTAAGTTTGCTGCTCAAAGTGCTGAGCACTTTATTGAAAACCTTTTAGTTAACAAATTGGGCATAAAGCATCTTATTGTTGGTGATGATTTTCATTTTGGTAAAAATCGTACTGGTAATTTTTCCATGCTATGTCAAGCAGGAAAAAAATTCGGTTTTGATGTATCAGATACTGCCAGTTACAAAATGGCGGATTGCAGAATTAGTTCAACCGCTATTCGTCAAGCATTAGAGCAAGACGACCTAGCGACAGTAAAGCAGATGCTAGGCAGAGAATATTCAATTATTGGTCGAGTTTTCCATGGTGATAAACGTGGCCGTCAATTAGGATTTCCCACCGCTAATGTTTTACTTAAAAGACGTGTTTCACCGCTCAATGGTGTTTTCGCGGTAATGGTGCAAACATCGAGTGGTTTATTTAAAGGTGTTGCTAATATCGGTGCTAGACCGACTATTAATGGTGTTAGGCAACAACTCGAAGTACATATTTTTGATTTTGATGAAAGCTTGTACGGACAATGCATTGAAGTGATAGTGAAGAAAAAACTGCGCCCAGTGATAAAATTCGACAGCCTTGAAGCGTTAACCGCGCAAATTCGTCAAGACAGTGAACAAGCAAAACAAGCATTAGCGTAAGGCGTTTCCTGAGCTTTGCTTGCGCTCTATTCTTGAAAAGTAAAAACAATATATTCAATAAACAGTTATAAATCGGGTTGATATTTATAGCTATTCGTTAAATTTATCAGCCTACCTAAACGGATAATGATTTAAATGAGTGATTACAAACAGACCTTGAACTTACCAGCCACTTCTTTCGCTATGAAAGGAAACATGGCTAATCGTGAACCTAATATGCTCAAAGAGTGGGCGGCTAAAGATCTTTATGGCAAAATTCGTGAAGCCAAGAAAGGTAAAAAGTCATTTGTTCTGCATGATGGCCCTCCTTATGCCAATGGTAATATTCATTTAGGCCATGCGGTTAATAAAATCTTAAAAGATATTATTGTTAAATCAAAAACCTTATCCGATTTCAACTCTCCATTTGTACCAGGCTGGGATTGCCATGGTTTACCGATTGAATTAATGGTTGAGAAAAAAATAGGTAAGCCAGGTCATAAAGTTACCGCTAGTGTTTTTCGTGAAAAATGTCGCGAATATGCCGCTAAGCAAGTCAATGGTCAACGAGAAGATTTCAAACGTTTAGGCATTTTTGCTGACTGGGACAAACCATACTTAACCATGGACTTTGGTACTGAAGCCAATATTATCCGTTCGTTAGGTAAAATTGCTGAAAATGGTCATTTGCATCAAGGCTTTAAACCTGTGCATTGGTGTACTGATTGTGGTTCATCTTTGGCAGAAGCTGAAGTTGAATATAAAGATAAACAATCACCTGCTATTGATGTCAAATTTGTTATCGCTGATGAAGCAGTTGCTGATAAGTTCTCTCACCCAGAAGGCCACAAAGGGACAGGTGAGATTGGCATAGTTATTTGGACAACTACGCCGTGGACACTACCGGCTAACCGTGCGATATCAGTTCATGCCGAAGTAGAATACACCTTAGTGCAATGTGATGTAGAAGGAAAGCAGCAACGATTAATCATTGCTTCTGACCTTGTTAGTTCATGTATGGACCGCTTTGGTTTAGATAAGTATCACGCATTAGGTTTCTGTAAAGGTCAAGATTTAGAATTAGTACAATGTCAGCATCCATTTTATGACTTTACTGTGCCGGTTATTTTAGGTGAACATGTAACGACTGATTCAGGTACCGGTTGTGTACATACGGCTCCTGGTCATGGTGTAGAAGATTTCGTTGTTGGTAAGTTATACGACTTAGAAGTGGCTAACCCAGTTGGCGCTAATGGCGTATACCTTGAAGATACCCCATTACTTGCCGGCCAACATGTCTTTAAAGCCAATGCGAGTGTGGTTGAGATATTAAAAGAAAATGGTGCATTAGTTCATCATCACGCGTTAGAGCATTCTTACCCACATTGCTGGCGCCATAAAACACCATTGATTTTCCGTGCTACGCCGCAGTGGTTTATCAGCATGGACAAAAAAGGTTTACGTCAAGATTCATTAAACGAAATCGAAAAAACACAGTGGATCCCTGATTGGGGTCAACGTCGTATCGAATCTATGGTTGAAGGTCGTCCTGATTGGTGTATTTCACGCCAACGTACGTGGGGCGTGCCTATGGCATTATTCATTCATCAAGATACCGGTGCCTTACATCCGCGTAGTATTGAGCTTATTGAAGAAGTTGCCCAACGTGTTGAAAAATTAGGCATTCAAGCATGGTTTGACTTAGAGGCAAGCGAACTTATTGGTGATGATGCGAAAGAATACATTAAAGTACCTGATACTTTAGATGTATGGTTTGATTCAGGTACTACTCATGAATCAGTTATCAAGGCGCGTGAAGAATTTGACGGTATTGCTGACTTATATCTTGAAGGCTCTGATCAACATCGTGGTTGGTTTATGTCATCAATGATTTCATCAGTTGCTATGAATGGTAAAGCGCCATATAAGCAAGTGCTAACTCACGGTTTTGTGGTTGACGCTAAAGGTCACAAAATGTCTAAATCATTAGGCAATGTTATTACGCCAAAAGAAATTACTAACAACTTAGGCGCTGATATTTTACGCTTATGGTCAGCATCAGTAAATTACACGCAAGAAATAACTGCGGGTGATGAAATATTTAAGCGTCAAGCCGACGCTTATCGTCGTATTCGTAATACATCACGTTTCTTATTATCTAACTTAACCGGTTTTGAGCCAGCTAATCACATGGTAGCGGTTGAAGATATGGTTGCGCTTGATCGCTGGGTTATCGATAAAGCAGCACGCCTACAAGAAGAAATTATTAACGCCTATGATGAATATGAATTTCATGTAGTGGTGCATAAATTAATGAACTTCTGTACTAACGAGCTTGGTGGCTTCTACTTAGATATTATCAAAGACAGACAATATACCGCTAAAAGTGATTCGAATGCCCGTCGTTCATGTCAAACAGCGATGTACTTAATTGCTGAAGCAATGACTGCTTGGATGGCACCAATCTTGTCATTTACTGCACAAGAAATCTGGCAAGCGTTACCATTACCAGCAAGCGGCGAGCGTGATGAGTTTGTCTTTACCGGTGTTTGGTTTGATGGCCTAACTAAACAGGAAAGTAAGCAAGAAGAAAATACTGACTCAGTAGATGAGTTAGGTAACGAATACTGGACTGAATTACTGACTGTTCGTGGTGAAGTTAACCGCGCGTTAGAGCAAGCAAGAAAAGATAAGTCTGTTGGTAAAGCACTAGAAGCACAGGTTACCTTGTTTGCGACGGCTGATTTAGCGGCTAAGTTAACTAAATTGGGTGACGAATTACGTTTTGTGTTAATCACCTCAAAAGCGACAATCGAAACAGTAACAGCGGCACCAGAAAACGCCCTTGAAACTGAGATTGAAGGCTTATGGTTATCAGTATCACCTGCAGAAGGTATTAAGTGTGAGCGTTGTTGGCATGTCACTACCGATATCGACGAAAGTGAAAAGCACCCGACAATCTGTGGTCGTTGTATCACTAATATTGATGGTGCCGGTGAAACAAGACAGTTCGCTTAAGTTTATCAATCTGATTGATTTAAACTTATCGAGTAAAGCTTAACTGAAATTATCGGGCTATTACCTGCTTCTTATTATTTATTAATAGGAAGACGGTAGTAGCTTATTTAGTTCTGATACATGATTTATATACATAAAAAATACACTTAATTGTGCAATATGAGATTAACTCCATTGAAAAAATTATTTAATGACACCGGGTTACGTTGGTTATGGCTAACCTTGTTGTGCTTGATTATTGACCAAGTTAGTAAGCAGTGGGTTGCCGGCACGTTTGATTATCGAGAAACCTTGTCTGTTTTACCTTTTTTCAACCTAACTTATGTCCATAATCCAGGCGCGGCATTTAGCTTTTTAGCGGACCAAGGCGGTTGGCAGCGCTGGTTTTTCACCGCCGTTGCTGCTATTGCCAGTATTGTCTTTCTCATTTGGATGGCAAAAACACCAAAACAGCAACGATTATTAAGTATTTCTTTTGCTTTAATTTTAAGTGGCGCGGTAGGTAACTTGATCGATAGAGTCTTATTTGGTTATGTAATCGATTTTCTCGACTTTCATTGGGCTGGTTATCACTTTGCCGCTTTTAATATTGCTGACTCAGTTATCTTTATTGGTGCAGCTTTAATGATTTTTGAGTCCTTCACTAATAAAGAAGATAATCAAGAAGCTAACAAAGACGCTAATCTGAAGGCTAATATAGAAAGCAAGAATGAAAGTGATAACGAAGAACAGAAGAATAAAACAAATAAGGTAAAGAGTTAATCATGACAGATACAACGCAAGCAAAAATTCAAAGCGACTCAAGCATTCTTGTCCATATTACCATGAAGCTAAGTGATGGCTCTGCTGCTGATAGTACCAAAGTTAATAATAAACCCGCTAAAATTATTATGGGTGATAACAGTATTTCACCAGCCTTTGAAGCAGAACTTATTGGCATGGAAAAAGGTGACTCAAGAGAGTTTACTCTGGTAGCAAAAGACGCTTTTGGTGAGAGCAACCCAGATAATATCCATTATATGGATATTGATAAATTTACTGCTGACGCACCAGCGAAAATAGGTAATATCATTACTTTTTCTCAACCCGGTGGTGAGTTACCAGGCATGATTAAAGAAGTTAATGGTAGCTCTGTGACTATTGATTTCAATCATCCATTAGCAGGACAAACGGTTACTTTTGTAATTGATTTAGTCGACATTATTTAAACTATTTATATCCGTTTAAATGCCTTTTGCTCTTTGTTGCGAAGCACTTCACATAGAGAAACTATGCATCAGTCCTCGCGCCGCGAGCAAAGAAACATTTAATTCGGATAAATTATAAGAATGAATGATCAACAGACCTTAAATTAGAAGGTCGTTAAAGGTAATTAAAAGGTATATATAGTGAATTATTTGGCTCTTGATGCTTCAACGGAAGCATGTTCAGTAGCGCTGGAAGTAAACGGTAAAGTCTTTTCTCGTTACGAACTTTGCCCACAATCGCACAGTTTACATTTACTGCCGATGATAGATGCAGTGCTTAAAGAGGCAAATGTTAAGCTAGCAGAGCTTGATGGCCTTATATTTGGTCAAGGTCCAGGCAGTTTTACTGGCGTACGTATTGGTGTTGGTGTTGCTCAAGGGTTAGCGTTTTCTGCTAACTTATCTGTTGTTGGTGTTTCTAGTCTACAAGCTATGGCGCAAATAGCTTATATGAAACACGGACAAAAGCACGTTATTGCCGCAATCGATGCGCGTATGGCAGAAGTTTACAATGGTTATTATACCTTGGATGAACATGATGTTATGCAAGCACAGCAAGCAGAGGCGGTAACGCCTCCTGAGAAGTTAGCTGAGCACCTTTCATCGGTAGTTACTACACCTTTCTATGCTGTTGGCACAGGTTGGGATGCGTACTCTGAAAAGTTAAGTGAAAACTTAGGTGAGCAATTATTGGCATTGAGAACTAATGAAGCTAGTCCAGAGATATTATTCCCGACTGCTGAAGCAATGTTAGCGATAGGTAAAGTGAAATTAGAACAAGGGCAGGGCGTATCAGCAGAAGAAGCGCAGCCAGTCTACGTTCGAGATACCGTTTCTTGGAAAAAGCTTCCGGGTAAATAACACTGGTAATGATGACAACCCACTATGGCAGTAAAATATGAGCAGTAACTCGCAAAATACTTCATCAGGCTCTTCACAAGGCTCATCACAAGGTAAGTCAGCCAGTTTTTGGCAAAAGTACCAATTATATTTTTTACTGGTGGCTGCCATCATTATTAGGCAAATTCCGATAGTTTCTATTCCGTTGAACTGGCTGGAAACTTACTTCCATGAAATAAGTCATGGTATTGCCGCGTTACTAACGGGTGGCGAGATTATTCGCATTCAATTATTTCCTAATGGATCAGGTCTTTGTACTAGTCGAGGGGGGATTAATTTTATTATTAGCTTTTTTGGCTATGGCGGAGCAACCCTTTGGGGCTGGTTAATATTTAAGTTAGCAAATAGCCATCAACGCACAGCACAGGTTTTTTCTGGCTTAATGATAGTATTATTGCTTGCATCAATTATTTTTTGGGCTCGAGATCTGCTTACTATGGTGATCCTTGCCAGTTTAGCCGTTATGTTTGTTATGACCATAAAAATGCGCCGCTTATATTATTTGCAGCTATTGTTAAAATTCTTTGGCTTGAGTATTTTATTAAACAGCTTGTTTAGCCCAACCT
>NZ_JABSOV010000066.1 GCF_013215345.1 Colwellia sp.
AATTCAGAAAACGCTATCCGTGACTTTGATGGTATTCGGGCAGCCTTAGGTCATGAGAAAATTAATATTTATGGTGGCTCTTACGGCACACGTGCTGGCTTAGTGTATATGCGCATGTTTCCTGAATCACTTGAAAGTGTTGTCTTAGACGGTGTTGGCCCTATTGAAGTGCCTATTGGTTTATTTGGACAAAGTGTAGCGCGTGCATTTGACTCATTAGTTGAAAACTGTAAAAACAGTGACTCATGTAATGCTGCCTTTCCTAACTTAGTCGAAGAATTTCAACAAGTGAAAACACGCTTAGCTAAAGCACCGGTAGTGCTTGATATTCAGCACCCACGTTTAGGTACCCCGATAAAATTTGTACTTGATGAAGATAAATTTACTAGCAACCTACGTATGCAATTATACAGTACAAGAGGTCGGTCATTGGTGCCTTTAGTTATTAATCAAGCGTATTTAGGTAATTACCAACCACTCATTGGTTTAATGGCAAGTACTGAAGGTGAACAACAAGTTTATACCGGCTTGCACTTCAATATAGTGTGTAATGAGGATGTGCCTAAAATATCAGATCAAATGAAAGCTGCTGATGCCAATAATAACTTTGATGGTGATACAGGTCATTTCATCTTTGACAATATTTGTCCGTTGTTTCCACAGTATCGTCCAAGTGACGATTTCTACCAAGCGGTTACCGCTAATATTCCTACGCTTATTCTATCAGGGGATTTAGATCCCGTAACTCCACCAAGCAATGGTGAGTACACAGCGAAAACCTTGCCAAATAGTCATCATATAGTAGCTAAAAACACAGCGCACATCGTTGCGACCAGTACTTGTGCAAATAAAATAATTAATGAATTTTTAACGACAAAAGATCCTAAATCATTAGATGAGTCGTGTCTTGATGACATTCCAGCAGAAAAATTTATGACTAGCGTTAACGGTATTTAGTAGGACGCATTACATTTCTTGTAAAAGAAAAAGCAAAGGAAAAATTATGATTGAAGTATTTAACCTACATAAAAGCTTTATAGATAAAAAAGACAAAAAAAATACCGTTAAAGCATTAGACGGCCTTTCGTTCACAGCTAAGGACGGTGAAATTACCGGTATCTTAGGGCCTAATGGTGCCGGAAAAACCACCTGTTTACGTACCCTCTATGGCTTACTTTCGGCTGACGAAGGTTTTGCCACTATTGACGGTATTAAAGTTACTGAAGACCCAATTGCAGCACGTGCTAATTTAGGTGTTTTCCCTGATAAATTTGGCTTGTATGAACGTTTAACGGCTTACGAGCAAATAGATTATTTTGCTAGTCTGCATGGCATGACCGGCGAAACCAAAAAACAAGCGATTGCACAAGTGCTCAAAGATTTAGATATGGAAGAGTTAGCTCACCGTAAAACCGTTGGTTTTTCACAAGGACAGCGAATGAAAGTTACACTCGCGCAAGCTTTGGTGCATCAGCCAAAAAACTTTGTACTTGATGAACCAACCCGTGGTTTAGATGTTATGAGTACAAGAGTATTACGTAATCATTTGGCTAAATTTAAAGCTAAAGGGCACTGTATTTTGTTTTCATCCCATGTGATGCAAGAAGTCGCTGCGTTATGTGATCGGGTGATTATTGTTGCTAACGGTAAGGTAGCAGCACAAGGTACACCACAAGAGTTATGTGACCTTGCCGGTGAAGAACAACTTGAAGATGCCTTTGTTAAATTGATTGGTTCAGATGAAGGAGTAGCTGCATAATGAACTTAGATTTCATCCAACTAAAAGCGCTTATTGTAAAAGAGTATAAAGAAGCTTTTCGTGATAAACGCGCTTTAATGGCAGCACTCGGCTTCGCCATATTAGCGCCCATTATGATTGTGGTAGGTACAAAAATAATGATTGAAAAATCGGTTGATCAACCGCCGGTTTATATTAAGTTTACTGGCGCAGAATATGCTCCTAAGTTAATCACCCATTTAAGTGATAATAATATTTTAGCTTTTGCTGATATTCCAGAAAGTGACCAAGCTATTTGGGATGATCGTAATATTGCTATAGAAATACCTGAAGACTATGCACAGAATATGGCTGAAGGTAAGCCAATAAAAATACATTTAAAAGCTGATTATACCGATAAAGCTGTTTTAGTGCCGGTAAGTCGTATTAATAGTGCTGTGCGTGAATTTTCAATGACTATTGGTTATAAACGTCTGCAGTTGCGCGGTGTTGATGTGCGATTATTAAATCCGATAAAATTAGTTGAGCAAGATACCGCCAAACCTGATGCCACCTTTATGATGATCGCTATGATCTTAGGTATGTACTTAATGCTTGCAGCGTTTATGTCTGGTTTATCAGTTGCCATAGACTCAAGTGCCGGAGAGCGTGAACGTAACGTACTTGAAATGTTACTTTGTCAACCGGTAAGTACCTTAAAAATAGTCATAGCTAAATTAATTGGTGCTTCGACTATTTCAGTTATCGGGGTCGTGCTGCTCTTAGTGCTCACCTCTATCTCAGTTGGTTTTATTGACTTAACAAAGATAGGCGCAACCTTCAGCTTAGGCTTATCTTCTACGTTAGTATTAATACTATTATTAATACCTATTTGCTTTTTTGCTTCAGCATTACAACTTTTCTTTGCTTTTCAAGCTAAAAGTTTTAAAGAAGCGCAGTCAACGGTAACTATGATTCTGGGTGTACCGGCATTCATACCGTTTGTGCTTATGATGATGGACGACAGGCCACAATGGTTAAGTTGGTTACCCATTGCTGGGCAGTCACTTATCATTGAAGATATTTTTAAAGGTGTTGATGTGAATTGGTTAGCAGTTTTTACTACTAGTGGTGTCACCATCGCTATAACCGCAGTTTTAGTACTGATATTGGCTCAAAGGCTTAAATCAGAAAAAGTAGTGATGGCGCTTAGTTAGTTGGTAGTGCTGGTGTGCTGAGTTAGCGTGCTGTGGTAGTACCTTGAGCTCAGTCAGTACTGCTATTGATGACGTGAATTATGATAGCAGTGATGATTAAATGATGATCCATAAGCAAGTATTATGTTAAATTCTGGTAAATTAATATTCTCAAAAGCACAATTAACCTTTGCTACGACTAAGGAAATTGACTGCCAGGAAAGCGAATTGGATCATCATTCTTTTGTCGATCACCAAGCACTATTCATCCAGTGGATGACGGAGCACGAAAAACTGCTGCGTCATATCATTACCGGCTTTGAAGCAAAAGTTGCTATTCAGGATGAACTGTTTCAAGAGATTGCTTTAAACATTTGGCGTGCCTTGCCTAAGTTTCGTCAAGACTCGGCGGTGAAAACCTTTGTCGCACGTATTGCCCATAATGTCTTAGCGACTCATGTTGCTAAGGCGGTGAGAACGATTAAAGCCGACCATGATTTAAGTGACATAAGTGTGGAAGCAGAAAAAGATCAACATCAACCTACGCCTTATCAATCACTGAATCAGAGCCAGCGACAGCAAAGATTAGCCGATGCTATTCGTCAGTTAAAGCTTGAACAGCAACAAGTGATCACACTGGCATTAGAGGGGATGAGCTATCAAGAAATAGCGGATGTTTTAGTTATAACGACCAATTTAGTTGGTGTGAGATTACAACGAGCTAAAACATCATTAGCACAGTTGTTGGAGGGATCAGTAAATGGATAAATCAATATTGGACAATGAAGATACATCGTCGGTAGAGCCCAATAAACTAGACGCCGAACATAGTATTATTGTTAAAACAAAATCGATTGATGTACTTTCATTACCTCAAAAAAACACCGAGCCAGAACATCCACCATCAGATGAGCAACCACTTGATGAACAGTGGCTGGCACTTAGCCAAGATTGGCAAAGTCAGCCCTATGAAAAAACAGATATTCAAGCGCTATTAAAGCAAACTAAAAAGCGTACCTTACTTGCTAAATCTTTATTAGCTATTGATGTAATCGCTACAGTTGCTCTTATCATTGCGCTATTAATCGGCTTGTATCAAGGCGATTGGGGCACTGCTACCATTGCTTATCTTACTTTTGGCAGCCTAGGCTCGGTAATATTTGTTTATTATGAAATTAAAATACGTTTACGTATATGGCAGCATTGCTGTGATAGTCCTGATAAAGCCGTTGCTAATGCAGTTTCAGGGATTGAATCTTCAATTAAATATATAAAATTAATTAAACTGTCGTGTTGGTTTCTGCTGCCTGCCGTCAATTGGTATATTTATGCCATGATGGCAGAATCAGAGAAGTCACCTTGGCCACCTTTTATCTTTATCAATATTTTTATTTTAACTATGTGGTTAATTACCCACTGGTTCCACAAAAAACGTGATAAAGAATTATCACAATTTGACGCTATATAGCAATTTATAAAGTAGGGTTAAAATAGCCGGTGAAATAGCAAAGAACGTTAAGAAATAAAACGGCACTACTGAGTAATATTCGGTAGTGCCGTTTTATTTCAACAGTGCAATATTTTTCATGTCATTGTTGAAATATTTGCACTTTACTTTGTTCTGTTGTTGATTGTTCGGCTTTTTGCTTTGTTGTCTGTATTATATTCGTTGTAACTTGGTTTTTTATTAGTTATAGTTTGTTCGCTTGCTTGTATGCGAAATTTAATTAAATACTAAGCGAGAATGCTTAACCCATTACGCTATAAAGCAGTGCTAAATGCACTAAAGCAAAGGCGTTTTGCCGTGTACATAGTCATAAAAGTCAGGCAAAATACCGCCATTAATTTTTGTGTGTTCTAATCAACTTTTTTGTAGAGGTTATTAGGGCATCGTTTGCAGCCTTGGGCTGAAATACTTAAGGAATAAACCATGTTTAATCGTGATATGAATATTGCTGAATTTGATCCAGAACTTGCTCAAGCTATAAGCAATGAAGTTGTTCGTCAAGAAGAGCACATTGAGTTAATTGCTTCTGAAAACTACTGTAGCCCACGTGTTCTTGAAGCACAGGGTTCTCAACTTACCAATAAATATGCTGAAGGTTACCCTGGCAAACGTTATTACGGTGGTTGTGAATATGTTGATGTTGCTGAGCAATTAGCCATTGACCGCGCTAAAGAATTATTTGGTGCTACCTACGCTAACGTGCAACCACATGCTGGTTCACAAGCTAATGCCGCAGTTTTCCAAGCTTTAGTTTCACCAGGCGGTAAAGTGTTAGGTATGAGCTTGGCTCATGGCGGTCACTTAACTCATGGTTCACATGTAAGCTTTTCTGGTAAATCATATGAAGCTTTTCAATACGGTTTACACCCAGAAACTGGCGACATTGATTACGAAGAATTAGAGCGTTTAGCTTTAGAGCACAAACCAGAAATGATTATCGGTGGCTTCTCAGCATTCTCAGGTGTTGTTGACTGGGCACGTATGCGTAAGATTGCTGATAAAATTGATGCTATCTTCTTCGTTGATATGGCTCACGTTGCAGGTCTTATCGCTGCAGGTCTATACCCTAGTCCGTTACCACACGCTCATGTAGTTACTACAACTACCCATAAAACATTAGCTGGCCCACGCGGCGGTTTAATTGTTTCAGCTTGTGATGACGAAGCTATTTACAAAAAGCTTAACAGCGCTGTATTTCCTGGTGGCCAAGGTGGCCCATTAATGCACATCATTGCCGCTAAAGCAGTAGCATTTAAAGAAGCATTACAGCCTGAGTTTAAAGTTTACCAGCAAGGTGTTTTAGATAACGCTAAAGCTATGGTAGCGGTATTACAAGAACGTGGTTACAAAGTTGTTTCTAACGGTACTGAAAACCATTTATTACTTCTTGATTTAATCGATAAAGATATCACGGGTAAAGATGCCGATGCTGCTTTAGGTAAAGCAAACATTACAGTAAATAAAAACTCAGTACCAAATGATCCACGTTCTCCGTTTGTTACTTCTGGTCTACGTTTAGGTACACCAGCGATCACTCGTCGTGGTTTTGCTGTAGAAGAAACTAAAGCGTTAACTGGCTGGATTTGTGACATTCTTGATGACATTAATAATGAAGACGTTATTACGCGTGTTCAAGGTCAAGTTAAAGAGTTGTGTAGCCGTTTCCCGGTTTACCAAAAGTAAAAGACTTGAATGAAAAACTAATTCACTAAAATAAGTGAATTTATATTAAAATGGTCGCCTTGAGCGGCCATTTTTCGTTTTTGTCCACAAACTTACCGCTTATATCTTTTAGCCTTAATTTTCGTAGGTAATCCATGTATTGTCCATTTTGTTCAGCTAATGACACTAAGGTCATAGATTCACGTTTAGTTTCTGGCGGTCATCAAGTACGTCGCCGCCGTGAATGCTTAGCTTGTCATGAGCGTTATACCACCTTTGAAAATGCTGAGTTGGTTATGCCACGTATTATTAAGCGTGATGGTAGCAGAGAGCCCTTTAACGAAGATAAGATGCGTAGTGGTTTATCCCGCGCTCTAGAAAAACGCCCTGTTAGCATGGAACAAATAGAACTAGCTGTTAATAAGTTAAAGTCACAAATGCGTGCTACTGGCGAGCGAGAAATCAGTAGTGAAATGCTTGGTGACTTGATCATGGCACAACTAAAAGAATTAGATAAAGTCGCTTATTTACGTTTTGCTTCCGTGTATTTATCATTTGAAGATATCAGTGAGTTTGCTGATGAGATAACGCGCTTAGGTAAAGAAAAAAACGGCAAGACAAAAAAAACTAAACAAGTGAAAGCCGTAAAATAATATGAAAGCTAGTGTGGATAACAACAAGCAGGCTTCTACTGTTCAAGGCTTTACCAGCAATGATAGCCTCTTTATGGCTCAGGCTATTGAATTAGCTAAAAAGGGCCACTTTACCACGTCACCTAATCCGAGAGTGGGTTGTGTATTGGTAAGTTATAAAGAAGGTATTGGTAAGGTTATTGGTGCTGGCTATCACCAAATAGCAGGGCAGGGTCATGCTGAAGTTCATGCCTTAGCTGAGGCAAAAGCAAAACATGCTGATTTAATTAAAGGTGCTACGGCTTACGTTACCCTTGAACCCTGCAGCCACTTTGGTCGAACTCCGCCATGCGCTAAAGCGCTAATTGATGCCGGTATCGGGCAAGTTATTGCTGCTATGGTAGACCCTGACTCTCGTGTTTCAGGTAATGGTTTAGCTATGCTAGAGCAAGCAGGTATCAAGACAAAATCCGGTTTGTTAGAGCAAAGTGCAAGAGCGCTTAACGTCGGTTTTATTCATCAGCGAGAAAATAAGCTTCCTTATGTACGCTGTAAATTAGCCGCTAGTCTTGATGGCAAAACTGCCATGGCTAGTGGTGAAAGTAAATGGATAACTTCAACTGAAGCACGCCAAGATGTACAACGTTTAAGAGCACAAAGTTGTGCGATTATTTCGGGTGCTGATTCCATCATATTCGATAATGCGAAAATGACGGTACGTTGGTCTGAATTAGGTGAATTAAAAAATAGTTATGCAGAAGATACGCTCCGTCAGCCAGTACGTGTTGTTATTGATAGTCAAAATAGATTAACGCCAAACCTCGCTTTATTCGAATATGAATCACCAATTTTAATCATTAATGGTGTATCAAATGGCATAGTTAATGAAAAAGTTGAAAATAAACTTGAGGTAAATCTTGAAAACTTACCAAAATGGCCTCATTTCGTAGAACATGTGCAATTGCCTATGGTAAAAAATGCCCAGGGTAACTTAAAAATAGACTTGCCGGCTTTGTTAACATTGTTAGCAAAGCGAGGGCTCAACGATATTTTAATAGAGTCAGGCGCACAGTTAAGTGGTGCCTTTATTGAGCAAGACTTAGTTAACGAACTTATTCTTTATCAAGCACCTAAGTTAATGGGTGGAGATGGTAAAAGTTTAGTGGTAATGCCGACAATAGCCAAGTTAAGTCAAGCTAAGGTATTAACCATTAGTGACATTCGTATGGTTGGTGGCGATATTCGCATTACTAGCCAACTAATACCAAACAAACAAACAAAAAATTAAATAGAGAAGTCTATGTTTACAGGAATTATCGAAGCGGTTGGTGCTATCAAGGCCATCAATGTTAATGCCCAAGGTGCTCGTTTAGTTATTGCGACTAATAGCCTGGATATGAGTGATGTTAAGCTGGGTGACTCAATAGCGACAAATGGTATTTGTCTTACCGTCGTTGATTTTAATAGTGGCAAAGGCAATGGCAGTTATAGCGCCGATGTTTCTAATGAAACCTTACAGCGTACTGGCTTTGCTAGCTATAAAGTAGGTAGTAAAGTAAACCTAGAAAAAGCTATGCTAGCAAGTACACGTTTTGGTGGTCATATGGTTTCAGGTCATGTTGATGGTGTAAGTGAAGTATTAGCCATTAATAACAATGGTAACAGTATTGAATACTGGCTTAGTATGCCAAGTGATTTAGCACATTATATTGCTGAAAAAGGCTCGGTAACTATTGATGGCACTAGCTTAACGGTAAATGCCCTTGCTGAAAATGGCTCAAAAGGTAAGTTTCGACTAACAATAGTGCCGCACACGGTAAAAGAAACTATCTTTGCCGACTATCAAGTAGGCACTAAGGTTAACATTGAAGTGGATTTAATTGCCCGCTACCTTGAACGTTTGCTAACTAAGAGCGAACCAAATAAGCAAACACCAAAGTCGAACATTAGTGAAGCTATGTTATTGAAAGCGGGCTTTATCAAGTAGCCAGCTTTACGGTAAAATAAAGAGTTAAGTAAAGAATTAAACTCAGTACATAATTAACGTTAGTTATAGTCAAAATAAGTAAATGATGGCTGTATATAAATTATGAACTCATTAAAATATAACAAATATGCACAGTTAAAATGGCGCTAACAAAATAGCTAGCCATCAAAGAGGCCGAAATGAATTTAAATACCCCACAAGAAATCATCGCAGACATCGCCTTAGGTAAGATGGTTATTTTAATGGATGATGAAGACAGGGAAAATGAAGGCGACTTCATTATGGCTGCTGAAGCAGTAACCCCTGCAGCAATTAACTTTATGGCAACTCATGGTCGTGGCTTAATTTGTATGCCGATGAGTCGTGAAAAATGTGAAACATTAAAAATACCTTTGATGGTAGATAAAAATGACGCACAATTTAGTACTAACTTTACCGTGTCAATTGAAGCTGCTACTGGTGTAACAACAGGTATTTCTGCTGCGGATCGTGCTACTACAGTACTTGCTGCTGCCCATAAAGGTTCAACACATCTAGATATCGTCCAGCCTGGTCATATCTTTCCTCTAATTGCTAAAGATGGCGGCGTGTTAAATCGTGCCGGTCATACTGAAGCGGGTGTTGATCTAGCACGCATGGCGGGTTTTGAGTCAGCTGCAGTTATTGTCGAAATCTTAAATGAAGATGGCACCATGGCGCGTCGCCCTGATTTAGAAGTTATCGCGCAAAAGCATGATATTAAAATGGGCACTATTGCCGATTTAATCGAATTTAGAAATGCGACAGAAACCACTATTGAAAGAGTTTCTCAATGTAAGCTACCTACCGCTTTTGGAGAGTTTGATTTAACCGTATTTAAAGATACTATTGATGGTCAAGCACACTTTGCCTTAACTAAAGGTGAAATCAAAGCTGACGAACCTACGCTGGTTCGTGTTCATTTAGAAAATACCTTTAGAGATTTATTATTTAGCCAACGTGAAAGTGTTGCTAAATGGCCGATGGCCAATGCGCTAGAAAAAATAGCCAAAGAAGGTGGCGTATTAGTGCTTTTAGGTAAACATGAATCGCCAATGGAGTTAATTAACTTAGTTGAAAAATACGCTAAAATAGATGCTGGTGAAACAGTAAAAGAAATTAGCCGTCATGTTGGTTCACGTAATGTTGGCGTCGGCTCACAAATACTGGCTAACTTAGGCGTAAGTAAAATGCGCTTGTTGAGCTCACAAACCAAATATCATTCGCTGTCTGGTTTTGGCCTAGAAGTAGTTGAGTATATTGCTGACTAGAGCATTGCAGATTAGTTAATCACACTCAATAGTTTATTAAATGGCGCTATATGTTTACAACATATAGCGCCATTTTTGTTATGCGTTACTTTTAATATCAGAGAACAAGTTTACTTCACTACTCTTCATGGCATTATGGTTTAAATAAATATAATTAAAGGTTCATTATGAAGTTAACTTTTCCGCTATTCGCTCTTTGTCTCATAGTAAGTACAACAAGCTTTATAGCCAGTGCTACTAGTCATTTAACCATTGAAGAGTTACGTGTAAAAAAAGCGCAGTTGGCCATGCCTATGCTTACAGACTATTTTGATTGGTCTGTCTTTAAAGGTGACTGGTCAAAGGTGACTGACTTTTCTGTTGGCCAACGTGCTATGAATCAATTTGGTGATGAGCTTTGGCAATACAGTAAGCAGCAAGCTCAAAATGGTAAGCTAGTCGATGATAGGCCTTTATATTGGACCAGGTTATCAATTCAAGCTTATGTTAAATCAACTAAAAATCACTTTACTCAAACTGAATTGAAAAGTTTGCTAGAAACCTTTGAAAAGAGCTCTCGTGGTTATAGTGATATGGGTTATGTAAAAGTCACAGATAAACGTATATTCTTAACCGGTTTTGATCCCTTCTTGCTCGATCGAAATTTAAAACAGTCCAACCCATCTGGTTTAGCCGCTTTATTACTTGATGGCAAAATTATTAAATACAGTGGTATTATCGACGGTGTTAAAAAGACCATTACCGCAGAAATCAATACTGCTATGGTGCCTGTACGTTATGAAGACTTTGATCAAGGTGAAATAGAAAGTTTACTGGCGCCTTTTTATGCTCTCAATAGTGTCGATTTGATTACTACCATCTCAATGGGGCGAAGTGATTTCGATTTAGAGCACTATCCCGGTTTGAGACGCAGCTCTACGGCGCCAGATAATGTCAATGTTTATACCGGCGCGAATAAGACTAATCCCTTAATCCCTAGCTTACTTAAAGCACCGTTACTAGGTGATGACTTTGTACTGTTTAGTTTGCCTTATCAAGCGATGATGCAAGCTAAAGGCAAGTATAAAATTAATGATAACCGCGGCGTAACTATTTTAACTGATGGTAAAGCCAAGGATATTACCGCTGATACCTTAGCAGAGCTAAGTGATAAAATATCAGTGCAAGGTGGCGGTGGCGGCTATCTCTCCAATGAAATTTCTTATCGAAGTATTGTGCTGCGCAACAAGCTCGGCTCAACCATTCCCACAGGTCATATTCATACCCCGCGTATTAGTGGTTTTGATGAAAAAATCAATCAAGCAATCATTGCGCAAATAGAGGCTATGTTAGTACAGGCCTTAACTGAAATTTAGGAGCTTCAGTGTCATTACATAGAAATAGTAGGAAGTATCATAAATGGTTGATGTTATTCATCGGCTTACAATTTGTTGTCTGGTCAGCTTCAGGTACCTATATGGTACTAATGGATATAGATTATATTCATGGAGACTCGTTAGTTGTAGAGCAAAAGCAAACCATAGTGCCTGAGCAAGTTAACTATAGTTTTAAGCAGTTATTAACGGAGCATCCTCAGGCAAAAAAAATTGAACTGGGTTTAATGCTCAATAAAGCGGTTTACCGTTTTAGCCAAAATAATGAAAAAGTGACTGTTTCGGCCCAAGATGGCCAGATCATTTCGCCGATAAGTGAGGGCATAGCGACTGAAATTGCTAAACAAAACTATGCCGATAAAAGCGTAGTTATCAGTAGTGTTAAGCTCATCACTGAAACCTCATTAAGAGAGCTTAACGCTAGACACCTTCCCGTATGGCGTGTCGATTTTGATGACTTTGCTAGTCCAAGTTTTTATATTAGTGCCTACTCAGCTCAGCTGGTGACCAAGCGACATAGCTTCTGGCGAATATTTGACTGGATGTTTGCTTTTCATGTTATGGATTATGTTGATGAGTCACCGGACAATAAACTACTTCGAATTGTTTCTATACTCGCTTTTATTGCCAGTATATTTGGCCTAGTACTGACCTACTATCGCCTCGCTCCTACATATCAAAAGCGCAGAAAAGGAAAGTCTCGCCGAGTAAAGCTAAATTAACGCAAACCTAGGGGAGCAGCCAATGAAAAAAAATAATAAAAAAACGTCCAAATACTTCAAGTTATCAACTATAAAATCATTGCATAAGTGGTTATCGTTATTGGTATTTATTCAATTATTTATTTGGCTTGGTACCGGTATATTCTTTAACTGGATGGATCATGACAAAGCGAGTGGTAATCATTATAGACAAGCTATGGTTAAGCAGGATATTGACCACCAACGCTTGCTTGACCCGCAAGCGGTGTTAACCGCGAGTCAATCAGGTGCTAGTGAGATAACCTTGGTTCAGCGACTTGGGCAACCGTATTACTTATTAACCCATGATAAAGGCTTATATAAGCACTTTGACAGCCTCTTTAGCTTAGTTGATGCTTATACTGGTACAGTTAAGGAAATAGATATTGAAATGGCAGCTGCACTTGCCCAGTCTAGTTACAGTGGCTCAGGAAAAATAGCTAGTACATCATTGGTTGTGCCACCGATTGAAGACTTTTTAAAAGAGCAGAATAGCTTGTGGCAAGTTAACTTTTCCGATGAGCTAGAAACAAGTGTTTATATTAATGCCAGCTCTGGTCGATTAGTAGGGCACAGTAATGAAGATAAACGTTTTGTTGACTTCTTTTTTATGCTGCACTTTATGGATTACCCTTTGTTTGGGCAAGACGCTGTTGGCGGTTTTAATAATTGGCAGATTAGCATTTTTGCCATATTAACCTTGTTATTTTGTTTGACCGGTTTGATTTGGACTTTGGAGTTATTAATAAAAGGACGTTATAAGTTTAAGTAGAAGCTATTAAGGAGTCTTTGGCGGTAGGGTTATTGATTGTCAAGGCAGTAGAGTTTTATAGAATAATAATGGAAACTAAGCTCTAACGAGCTGAAGTTGCGGGGGTAATTCAGAAGCGTTTAAATAGAAAGGGCAGGGCAGAAATAAAGAGACAGATACAAAAAAACGAAGGACGAGTAAAACTCATGCTTCGTTTTTTTAGCTTAGCTTATAAGTTAAACTTATACAGCTAGTACGTTTTCTGCTTCAGGGCCTTTTTGACCTTGTTTAACAGTAAAAGTAACTGCTTGACCGTCAGCTAGAGTACGGAAACCGTCTCCAGAGATAGCGCTGAAGTGAACAAACACGTCAGGACCATTTTCTTGCTCTATAAAACCGAAACCTTTAGTTTCGTTGAAAAATTTAACTTTACCAGTAACTGTATCAGACATACTAACATTTTCCCGTAGTCATAAAATAATAATGTGGCTCTATTCCAGAATGGATAGAAACCGTTTTCACCCGAGTAAATGCCCTCTACCAAAAAGTACAGGAAGAGGAAGGAACAAACCATATTCGACACAAATAATGCTTCAAACAACAGTTTGCATTGTTTAAAATCTGTCTGTGTAGAATAATCAAGTATATCAATACACTAAAGTGTATAAGATAGAAAACCTACAACAAAAGTCAGTATAAACCTTCATCTGCAACGCAAGAACTCAACGCAAAAGCAGTCTAGCATAGTTATTTTTAATATGCTTTATAAAAAATTAGATTAGTTCAACATTTCTTCGTTTTAAATGAGAGTGGCTAACAAAGCTAGTGGAAATGTAGTGAGAATAGGGTTTTACTGAGAGTTAAATAAAAAAGTGACAACTAGTTAGACCAGTTGTCACTTTTTTAAACTTGAGCAGTGTTGTGAACTATAGCGCAGCTATTTGTTCTTTTTGCTCCAGCATTTTTGCTAATGCAGATTCAGCCTCGGCTAATTTAGCTTTTTCTTTTTCAATAACCGCTGCGGGGGCTTTATCGACAAAATTAGCATTGGCCAGTTTACCACGGGTTCTTGCCGCATCTTTTTCAAGCTTATCCATCGCTTTATCTAAACGCGCCAATTCAGCTTCTTTATCGATTAAGCCTGCCATTGGGATAAGCACCGATAAATCACCGACAACAGCAGATGCTGAGGCAGGGCCTTGTTCGTTATCAGCTAGTACGGTAATACTTTCTAATTTAGCGAGCGTTAATAGGAATTGCTCATTGTCGCTTAAACGACGTTGGTCATTGTCACTAACGTTTTTAAGTAATACTGGTATTGCCTTACTTGGTGATATATCCATTTCGCCACGGATATTTCGAATAGCAACTATAAATTGTTTCACCCACTCTAAGTCGTCAATCGCTTGTTGATCACACTTGCTCTCATCAAATTGAGGGAAAGCTTGAATCATGATTGAATCACCAACTTTGTCAAAGTCACTTAATGGCTGTACACGTTGCCAAATCGTTTCTGTGATAAATGGCATAATTGGGTGCATTAAACGCAATAAGCTTTCTAGTATGTTCACTAAGGTATGGCGAGTACCGCGTTGTTGTGCTTCATTACCTTTGAATAATACTGGTTTAGTAAGCTCTAAGTACCAATCACAAAATTGGTTCCAGGTAAATTCATACAAAGCTTGTGAGGCAAGATCAAAACGATAAGTATCAAAGGCTTCGTGAACCGTTTTTACTGTTTGTTCGAACTGGCCTATGATCCAACGATCAGCAAGAGATAATTCTATTTCGCCAGGCGCGCCGTTTTCTGAAGCTTGACCACAATCGAACTCCTCGGTATTCATCATTACGTAACGACTAGCATTCCATAATTTATTGGTGAAGTTACGGTAACCTTCAAGACGTTTCATATCCCAGCTAATATCACGGCCGGTAGTCGCAACTGAGGTTAAGGTGAAACGTAGCGCATCAGTACCGTGTGCTTCAATACCGTTTGGATATTCTTTTTTGGTCAGTTTTTCAATTTTCTTGGCAAGTTTTGGCTGCATCATGTTGCCGGTACGTTTTTTCAGTAAATCTTCAAGAGAAATACCGTCAATCATATCTAACGGATCAACTACATTACCTTTTGATTTACTCATCTTATCGCCATTTTCATCGCGAATAAGACCAGTCATGTAAATCTTTTTGAAAGGAATTTGTGCTTTGCCATTTTCATCTTTGTTGAAATGCATAGTCATCATGATCATGCGGGCAACCCAGAAGAAAATAATATCAAAACCAGTTACCAAGACATCGGTAGGGTGGAAGGTCTTTAAATCTTCAGTTTCTTTTGGCCAACCTAGGGTTGAGAAAGTCCATAAAGCTGATGAGAACCAGGTATCAAGCACATCTTCGTCTTGTCTTAATTTCATATCAGCAGCAATGTCATTGTTTGCGCGTACTTCTGCTTCGGTGCGACCAACATATACTTTACCGCTTTCGTCATACCAAGCTGGGATTCTATGTCCCCACCAAAGCTGGCGTGAAATACACCAATCTTGAATGTTGTTCATCCAAGAAAAATACATGTTTTCATATTGCTTAGGGACAAATTCAATTTGACCGTCTTTAACAGCTTCAACTGCAGGGCCTGCTAATTTTTCAACACGTACATACCATTGGTCAGTAAGAAGTGGCTCAATGATAACGCCGGATCTATCACCGTAAGGGGCAACTAAATCATGGTCTTTAACTTCAACCAATAAACCTAACTCGTCAAACTTAGCAACGATAGCTTTACGGGCAACAAAACGATCCATACCGGCGAATTCGCTTGGTAATTCAGTGCTGTAAACATCAGATTTTTCGCCTTTGGTATCATAAACTTCAGCGTTAGCTAAAATAGCGGCATCTTTATCTAAGATGTTTATTTGTGGCAAGGCGTGACGTTTACCAACTTCATTATCATTAAAGTCATGTCCAGGGGTGATTTTTACACAACCCGTGCCTTTGTCCATATCGGCATGGTCATCACCAACTATTGGGATTAAACGATTTACTAACGGTAATAAAATCTGTTTACCAATTAGGTCTTTATAACGAGGATCTTCTGGGTTTACTGCAACACCCGTGTCGCCAAGCATAGTTTCAGGTCGAGTGGTCGCTACCACTAAATAGTCAAGACCATCGGCTGTTTTTGCACCATTAGCAAGCGGGTAACGCAAGTGCCACATGTGGCCTTTTTTATCTTTGTTTTCAACTTCTAAATCTGAAATAGCGGTATGGAATTTAGGATCCCAGTTTACTAGGCGTTTACCACGGTAGATTAGGTCGTCTTCAAATAAACGCACAAATACTTCTTGTACTGCTTCAGACATACCGTCATCCATAGTAAAGCGTTCACGAGTCCAATCGATAGAGTTGCCTAAACGGCGCATTTGCTTGCCAATGGTACCGCCAGACTCTTCTTTCCATTCCCAGATTTTATCGATAAAACCCTCACGACCATAATCATGGCGCGTTTTATCTTCTTCAGCAGCAATCTTACGTTCAACCACCATTTGTGTCGCTATACCGGCATGGTCGCAACCTGTTTGCCATAAGGTGTTTTTACCTTGCATGCGTTGGTAACGAATAAGCGTATCCATGATGGTTTGCTGAAAAGCATGACCCATATGTAAGCTACCAGTAACATTCGGTGGTGGAATAGCAATGCTGTAACTGTCACCTTCGCCGGTTGGGCTAAAGTAACCTTGCTCTTCCCAGCTAGTATAAAGGGACTGTTCAATGTCGGTAGGGTTAAAGGTTTTTTCCATCATTTTATCCGGTAATAGGTTTAATAGTTGTTCGTAGTTTTGTTGTATTACTGCTTATCCTGCATTAGTTCAGCAGTAAAAATTTAGCAGTAAAACCACAACAAAATAAAAGTGCAACAAAGTAAAATTCATTGCTTATAGTATTCTTTATTTTTCACTTACTTTTGTGCTTATCTTTTTGTACAAGGCGAACCGCTAATTACTAGCTTCTTTTGATACAGAACCTGGTACGGGTACCGCTTGGTTATCCACTTGAAAACCCCATTGTCGGCAAGTTTTAAAGCGTTCTCTTGCTTGTTGTTTAAGTGCTTCATCACTAGGTACAAAATCAACGATAAATTGAAATTGATTAGCAAAGTTAGGCACAGTACTGGTCAAGTTTATAAGTACTGGACGACGCCCTTGTGGAGCTTGAAAACCTATTTCAACAGCTGCGCCTTGTTTAGGACCTTCACCGACTAGGTTGTGTGGTACAAAACTATCGCTATCAAATGCCCAAAGCATTTCATCAACTTGTTCAGCATGTTTTTGGTCTTGTGTATAAATATAGACTCGCTGCTTCTGTCGATAAAAGTAGCTGGCTTGCAAACAGGCATGATAGAGCGCAGAACTTGTATCATTATCTGTTTCGTCTGTTACCTCATCCTTAAGTAGATAAAACATTACTTGGCTTTGCATGTCATTCGCCTAAATTATTTGAGCCTAAGTTAATTAAGCCTAAGTTAATTGGGTCGTTAATAGGGTCAAAGTTAAGTGACCTAACTTCATTCGCATATGAGAATAACTAAACCCTAGTAGCAGAACTACTAGGGTTTCTCTTTATGCTATAAACTCACTGTATAAATTTACTCTTTCAGTAAACTAAACCAGCATGTTTTTCTGTTGGCAATAACAGCTTATTCGCCTTGCTCTTGACCGGCACGGTTAAGTAAGAACTGCGTTAACATGCTTACCGGACGACCAGTTGCACCTTTGTTTTTGCCACTGCGCCATGCTGTACCAGCAATATCTAGATGTGCCCAGTTATACTTCTTCGTGAATTTAGATAAGAAACAAGCTGCGGTAATAGTTCCTGCTTCTTTGCCACCTAAATTGGTAAAATCAGCAAATGGGCTTTCAAGTTGATCTTGATAATCATCCCATAAAGGTAAGCGCCATGCTCTGTCGCCACTTTGCTCAGAAGCGTTTAAAAGCTCATGGGCAAGTGGATTATGACTACTTAGTAAGCCAGTAGCGTGTGCGCCTAAGGCAACTACACAAGCACCGGTTAAGGTTGCCACATCAATTACTGCATCTGGATTAAAGCGTTCAACATAGGTAAGTGCATCACATAACACTAAGCGGCCTTCGGCATCAGTATTTAATACTTCAACGGTTTGACCTGACATCGTTGTTAAGATATCACCTGGGCGATAGGCGTTGCTGCTTGGCATGTTTTCACAGCCCGCTAAAACACCAATTACATTGATAGATAAGTTAAGCTCAGCTAGTGCATGCATAGCACCTAAAACACCGGCAGCGCCACCCATATCATATTTCATTTCATCCATGCCTAAGCCAGGTTTCAATGAGATACCGCCACTATCAAATGTTAGACCTTTACCAACTAATACTAATGGCTTGGAATCATCACCAGCGCCATCATATTTTATGATGCTCATTAATGATTCATTAACCGAACCTCGACCTACGGCAAGATATGAACCCATACCAAGCTCTTCCATTTCTTTTTCGCCAACAATCGTTGTGGTGACCTTTTCATAATCACTGTCAAGAATCTTAGCTTGTTCAGCAAGATAAGCAGGATTACAAATGTTTGGCGGCATATTAGCAACATTTTTACAGGTAGTAATACCTTCAGCAATGGCTAAAGCATGAGCAACGGCACGTTCACCAATAGGCAGTTCACGGCGAGTTGGTACATTAAAAACAACTTTACGTAATGGGCGACGTGGCTCGGCAATGCGAGTTTTTAAACTGTCAAAGCTATATAAGGCATCTTGTGCTGCTTCTACTGCTTGGCGTACTTTCCAGTAAATATCACGCCCTTTAACATGTAACTCTGATAAGAAGCATACCGCTTCCATAGAGCCCGTTTCATTAAGGGTATTGATTGTTTTGGTAATGATTTGACGATATTGACGTTCATCAAGCTCGCGCTCTTTACCACAGCCAACGAGTAAAACACGTTCGCTTAAAATATTAGGTACATGATGTAATAATAACATCTGTCCTGATTTACCTTCTAAGTCACCCTTGCGTAAAAGGTTGCTAATGTAGCCTTCACTGATTTCATCAAGCTGTTCGGCGGTACCGCTAAGTCTGCGTGGCTCAAAAACACCCACTACAATACATGCGCTACGTTGTTTTTCTGGACTGCCGCTTTTTACACTAAACTCCATGACTTTTCCTTTTACAATTTTTATAAGGTAATTAATTTGCTAAAATAAGTAAAAAATAGCACTCTTGTCTATTCAAGTGATATTGCTAAGGGCTATAATTATAGCTGCACTCATCAATATTCGTTAGTTACTGACTATATAGTTTACTTATGAAAACGGCAAGTTTACTCAATATTTGCCAATATGTCAGATAAAAACTAAGTTTTTACAGGATCTTTTTGTGATCATTTTTCGTTATTTATTAAAAGAAGTCGCCAAAACACAAATAGCAGTATTTTTTGTGTTAATGACTATTTTTATCAGTCAAAAATTTGTCCGTGTGCTCGGCGATGCTTCAGAAGGAAGTATCCCTGGGCAACTGGTCATGACTTTTATTGCCTTGAAAATACCAGACCTTGCCGGATTTATCCTACCGCTTAGCTTATTTTTAGGGGTATTGCTGGCTTATGGTCGGATTTATGCGGACAGTGAAATGACAGTACTGCACGCTTGTGGTATCAGTGAGTGGTACGTGGTTCGAGTTACTTTAGTGTTGGCCGTTATTACCGCCATTTTTACCGGGATTTTTACTTTGTACCTTGCGCCGCTCGCCTCGGAGTATCAATATCAAGTAAAAGAAGAACTTGCTGCCGACTCTGGCTTAAGTGCCTTAGTTTCAGGTCGTTTTCAGCAAACGGGCAACCAAGATGCTGTGGTTTTTATTCATGATAAAGACCGAGAAACCAATAGTTTTAATAAAGTATTTGTCGCGCAATTGCCCAAAGGTGAGCACAGTGGCGCCAGTATTATCCATTCAAGTTTAGTGTACGCAAAAACCGGACGAGTTTTTGAAGATGAATTGGGCTCGCAACAGCTAGTATTAGGTGACGGTATTCGTTACCACAGAGATATTGATAGCGGTGAATTCCAGTCTGTGGCCTTCGACAAATACTATATTCAGATCCAAGATCAAGAAGTTGAACACAAACACCGTAAATTAAGCGCGATAACAACGCTGGAGTTATATAACAATACCTCCCCAGAGTTAGAATCGGCTTATCGCGGCACTATTCAATGGCGAATTGCTTTCCCGTTGATTTGTATTATCCTCACCTTTATTGCCGTGCCCTTAAGTGTGGTCAACCCTAGGCAGGGGAAATTTGGCAAAATGTTACCAGCCTTGATGTTATTTTTAGGCTATTTATTATTGTTAACATCAATGCGCTCAGCCATAGAAAAAAATGCCATCCCTAGCGTTATTGGCTTATGGCCTATACATTTTAGTGCCTTATTTATCGGTATAATGCTGTTAATGAAGGAACGCAGTACTGGCCGATTTATTAAAGCAAAATTACCGAGTTTTAGACGTAAGAAACATAAGAAAAACAATCAAGGTAAGGATAGTTAATGCGCATACTTGATTTTTATATTGGTCGTTTACTTATCACAGCGCTGCTAATACTTTTATCACCCAAGGCGCCTTTGTTAGCGTCAGTTCTATTATCAAATTTTACGAACAAGTTAAGGGTAATTAATGCGCATTCTTGATATTTATATTGGTCGCGTTATTGCTTCTACTACTTTCATCACTCTGGCTGTCTTTGTAAGTGTCAGTGGTATCATCAAATTTGTTGAGCAAATGCGTGCTATAGGACGAGGCAACTATGACTTAGCACATGCGGGATTATATGTTCTGTATGCTGTGCCACGCGATGTAGAAATATTCTTTCCTATGTCGGCATTGATTGGCGGCTTAATTGGCATCGGTATGCTAGCTAGTAATAGTGAGTTAGTGGTGATGCAAGCAGCGGGTTTATCAAAATTAGATATTATTAAATCGGTGATGAAAACCGCCATACTATTGATCTTTGTCAGCATGGCCATCGGTGAGTGGTTAGCGCCCAGTGGTGAAGCGAAAGCACGTGAAATTCGTGCGCAAGCTATTTCTGGCGGTAGTTTAATCTCAGCTAAAAATGGTGTTTGGGCCAAAGACGGTGATTACTTTGTCAATATAGGCGAAGTACAAGATAGAGGTCAGTTAAAGAGCATTCAAATTTATGGTTTTAATGAGCAATTGAGAATTGATAGTTGGCTTACGGCTAAAAGTGCTATTTATCAAGGTGATAATTGGTTGCTCTCGGATGTTGAGGAGTTTGTGTTAATTGAAAACGAAATTATTACTAAGAATCACAGTCAAAAAATTTGGAACTCATCGTTAACACCCAAAAAATTAGGGGTAGTAACGGTTACACCTGAGTCACTGTCTTTACGTGGTTTGATTGATTATCTAGATTATTTAGAAGCGAATGAGCAAGATACCAGTCGTTATGAACTCGCTTTTTGGCGAAAGATAATGCAACCCTTGACGGTTGCGGTAATGCTTTTAGTGGCACTGTCGTTTATTTTTGGGCCACTGCGCTCAGTTTCTATGGGCGCACGCATTATGATGGGCGTCTTTACTGGCATTCTATTCTTCATTAGTAATGAAGTCTTGGGCTCAATGAGTTTGGTATATCAACTACCGCCAATATTTGGGGCAACGATGCCAAGTTTGTGCTTTGTTGGTGCTGCTTGGTATTTTATTAGTAAGAAAGCTTAGAAATTTTAAATAAAGTAAAACTTTGATAGCTCGATAATGAGCTGGCAGTAAAGTAGCTTTAGTAAATAAATGCTTAATAATGAACGCTATTCACCAAGGGAATAGCGTTCCATAATAAGAAAGCTAATAACAAACCTGAACTTGGCTTAACTAATGAAAATTATTTAGTCTACCCAGAAAAGAGGACTTATAAACGACCTCTATTAGCTTCAAGCGACAACACTACGACTTCAGTTTTCGTTAGTCTATCTTGTAAACTCAATTTATTTTTTCTATCAAAAATAACCAAAATATTCCCTAGGCCTAACAAAGTCGGCACTAAGCGTTTAATAGCTGTGGTTTTACTTAACAGTGAGCCATCAAGGTTTTGTACGCGTAAACGCCATGCTCTCATGCCCAACGTTTGGCCATTTTTAGTCCAGAAATAGACAAAGAAAAAAACCACCCAAGCCATTTTCCATAATTCATTTGGCCACTTTAACCAGTAAGTATTGGTAATAGTATCGGAAAAATGTTGTTCACCTTGCATGTCATACAGACCAAAATAATGGCCTAGATATATTAATAAAAATGAAACCGCTCCAGCGACCATATATACAGCAAAAGAAAGTAGAAAATCATAAATCCATGAGCCAAAGCGTCGTCTAAAGCCAGCTCGAGGAAAACTGTTAGCGGTAGTGTCAGGGGTTGTATCAGTCATTGAATCTTCTTTATGTTAAGTTTTTGCGAGCAAAATGGCAGGAAATAATTTTGCAGTTTAACAAAGTTTACCTTAATTGAGTATCTCTGTGAGCGAGGATGAAATAGTGAAGTATTCGGCAGGGTATTTTTGCTGTTGTGTCATTGCCTATTGCATTAGGCATAATCTCATGCAAAAGGTTATTAACTTTCCTGCACACGTGATGTAAAGCTTAGTATGGAAGATAATATAATGACTCTATTGGTCAGCTAATTAGAAATAACCTCAACAAATTCCGTAACTTATGTAAATATAATGTTAACTGGTGTTTTGCATATACTTTTAAGTTATAAGTAGCTGTAATAATTGCGATATCCGTGGCTACTTGCTTAGTATATAATCTGCGAAAATCTTTATATGTCGCCGTTTGGCAACATATGTTAAAAAATAGAAAGTAACTATCAAATAAAAGGGCTGGTATGGGCAATACATTTTTATCAGTAAGTGCATTAATTGTTGTAGCACTTATGGCAATGCCAACATCAGCGGAACAAATCGACTTAGGCTCGGTGAGTAAATCTAATGAATTTGTCAAAAATGATTTTACCGCAGCTGGAGCACATCAAACTCTTCATCTAGGAGAGTCAGTTTACCCAGTTCAAGTGCTTAATAGCAATACAGAGGTTACTACCGCCGAATATGTTCAAGTTAATGCAGAACTTATCAAAGTAAATAATGAGCAATTTTTTACACCAATCAGTATCTGGTTGTTTGTGATGGCAATGGCGCTAGTTTATGTCAATAGAAACGTGCTATTTGCAAAACATATGAAAATAGTGAAAAAAACAGCTTAAATAATACCAATTCCACTAAATTATTGCTCACTTGTGCTGGTTAAAGTAAGCCATGTCAGTGTTGCTCTCAATCCCAATAGCCAGCTATTGCTCAATCGAGCGCCTTGCCATGATTTATTTTCCCTATGCACAACAAGATCACAAACTTAATGGAACTGGTATAAGCGTTAATAGCACTAGTTCTCAATGCTAAAAAAAGCCAATTTTCTTG